>CAZHXC010000006.1:17118-21020 GCA_964536145.1 uncultured Spirochaetales bacterium
TGCGCGCTCGATGCAGTTTTCCAGTTCTCGCACATTGCCGGGCCAGTGATACATCATCAGAAGCTCTATCGCGGAGGTGGTTATTCGCCTGATCGATTTGCCGAACTGTTTACTGTACTTTTCGGTAAAGAAATCCGCGAGAAGCGTAATGTCGCTCTTGCGCTCGCGTAGCGGAGGTAGGTGTATCGGGAAGACGTTCAGCCTGTAGTAGAGATCCTCCCTGAAATGACCGGTCTCCACCAATTCCTCGAGGTTATGGTTCGTCGCGGCGATGACTCTTACATTGACTCTGATGGTGTCGTTGCCGCCCACCCGTTCGAACTCCTTTTCCTGCAATACGCGAAGCAGCTTGACCTGGGTGGTGGGAGAGAGATCACCAATTTCGTCGAGAAAAATCGTCCCGCCGTTTGCCCGTTCAAATCTTCCCTTCCTCATCGAAATAGCGCCGGTAAATGCGCCTTTCTCATGACCAAACAACTCGCTCTCTATGATCGTCTCGGGAAGCGCCGCGCAATTTACCTTGATAAAGGGCTGTTCGGCTCTCAGACTGTTGTAATGAAGTGCATGGGCAACAAGCTCCTTCCCCGTTCCGCTTTCCCCTCTGATGAGGACCGTCGCATCGCTCTTTGAAACCTGTGCCACGAGGTCAAAGACCTCCTGCATCTCCCGGGAATTACCGATGATATTCGACGGCTTGAAACGATCCTTGAGTTTTGCCTGCAGCCTGACGTTTTCATCCAACAGACGTTGTCGTTCCTCCTGCACCTCCCGGCGGAGCTTCACCGCCTGCGCAATCATGGAAACAAGAATCGAAAGGAGTCTCACATCGTCATCGAGTTCCATCTGGGAAGAGGATGCCCGGTCGCAGCTCAGCGCCCCAATCGTTTCCTTTCCAAGCTTGATTGGAACGCATATAAATGAAGTATTCTTTCTCGTCTTGGCCTCCCGGGCACCGGTGCGGTTGAGAAAGGTCGGATCATCGGCGATATTCGGTATCACCATCGGTTTGCCGCTTTCCACCACCTTGCCGGTGATACCTTCACCAAGCCGGTACCTTCCCTTTTTTCTCTGGCTGTCCGAGAGACCGTACGCCGCCTCTATCGATATCTCCTTTGTATTCCTGTTGAGCAGGCTGATAGTTCCTCGTTCGAGACCCATCTGATCGGCTATCGCTTTGAGTACCGGGCTGATCACCTGTTTGAGATCAATACTGCCGTCTAAGAGTTGGCTCACTTCAAAGAGGAGTGAAACCTCTTCCACCTTTCGTCTATAGTGTATCTTGTCTTCTCTTACTTCTTGCATACGCGCCCTTTTTTTCTCAAAACGATTTACACAAACCGTGCAGTGTGATAGAATACTACATAATTGTAGGTAATTGGGCAAGTTTTAGCGGAGAAGAGTCGTATCTATCTCACGATACGTCACATTTACACAAAAAAAGTATGCCAACCGGTTATCGCTATTGACAGAAAGTGTCTTTTTTGCTATTTTTTGCGTTCCTGTTTCTCAATGCCCTTGTAGCTCAGTCGGCAGAGCACCTCCATGGTAAGGAGGGGGTCATCGGTTCAAGTCCGATCGAGGGCTTAACTGGTGAGCAAGTTGTAAGGAGTACACATAATGGCAAAGCAGAAGAAGGGGAGCGTTGAAATGGTGGCGTTGAAGTGCTCGGAGTGCGACCGCCAAAACTACGTTACCAAGAAAAACAGGCGAAATATAGAAGGTAAGCTGGAGTTCAAAAAGTACTGCAAGTTTGACAGAAAGCACACGTTGCATGTCGAGACCAGGCTGAAGTAGTAATCTAGGCCAGTAGCTCTAATGGCTAGAGCGCCGGTCTCCAAAACCGGATGTTGTAGGTTCGAATCCTACCTGGCCTGTACGGTTTTGAGGGAGTTATTTCATGAAGAAGATTTTTCAGTTTTTTGCTGAAAGCTACGCGGAACTGAAAAAAGTAGTCTGGCCCAGCCGTGAGGAGGTCGCGTCCTCAACCAAGGTTGTGATTGTCTCAACGATCATTTTTGCGGCCGTCCTTGGCGTGGTAGATTTTTTGCTTCTGGCCGGAATCGACCTTATCTTCTAACAGAGGGGTTCTATGGCCAAAGGCTGGTATGTAGTTCATACCTATTCGGGGTATGAAAATAAAGTGGAGAAGCATATTCGCGCTCTCATGGAAAGAGATGCACTTAACGGTGCGGTAACTGATGTAAAAGTGCCGTCTGAAGAAGTGGTCGAGATGCGGGAGGGGAAGAAAAAGATTACGAATCGTAAGTTTCTTCCCGGGTATATCCTTCTCGAGATGGATCTGCCGGACAACAACTGGAAGGCTATTTGTTCGGAGATTCGCAAAATTCAGGGAGTCACGGGGTTTGTCGGCTCGAGCCGTGGCGTCAAGCCGCAACCGATATCGGCGGAAGAGGCGCGATCTATACTGCAAAAGGCAGGGGAGATCAGGACCGAGAAGCACGCTGCGCCAAGGCAGGTCTTTACGCTTGATGAAACCGTGAGAATTATCGATGGTCCATTCGACACCTTTACGGGCACTGTCGAGGAGATCAACCTGGAGAAGGGACGGTTGAGAGTAATGGTCGGTATATTCGGCCGTTCGACACCGGTTGAAGTCGATTTCAACCAGGTGGAGAAGATTTAAAGATAGCGTTTGAACAGGAAGCCTGTTGGGAGTCTGGCCACCTAATCGAATGATTAAGTGAGCAGGCGATTGCACCACAAAGGAGAATATATGGCAAAGAAGAACATTGCTGCAGTGATCAAGCTGCAAGTACCGGCAGGGCGTGCCACACCGGCGCCACCGGTTGGTCCGGCGCTCGGCCCACACGGGGTCAGTGCTCCGCAATTCGTACAGCAGTTCAATGACCGTACGAAGAATGTTGAACCGGGGCTGACGGTACCGGTAGTAATAACCGTTTTTGAGGATAGAAGTTTTACTTTTATCACAAAAACGCCCCCGGCCGCCGTACTCATCAGAAAGGCATGCAGTATCGAAAAGGGATCCTCCGAGCCAAACAGGGAGAAGGTATCAACGATTACCCGGGCAAAGCTCGAGGACATCGCCAATCAGAAGATGGAAGATCTCAATGCCAACGATCTCGACGCCGCGGTGAAAATAATCGCGGGTACCGCCCGGAGCATGGGCGTCGTGGTGGAGGGGTAACAGCATGAAGCATGGCAAGAAATTCCAGGAGGCTATGGCTAAATTCGACAAGCTCGAGCAATACTCGGTGGATAAAGGTGTAGAGCTCGTGAAGGATCTCGCTTTTGCAAAGTTCGACGAGAGCATCGATCTGTCGGTGCGACTGAACCTCAAGAAAAGTCAAACCGTGCGGGACACCCTGGTGCTGCCTCATCAGTTTTCTGAAGACAAGAAAATTCTGGTCTTTGCCCGCGGTGAAAAAGCCGATGAAGCCCGTGAGGCCGGTGCCGAATATGTTGGTGACACTGATCTGGTCGAAAAGATCCAGGGTGGTTGGATGGATTTTGACGTTGCTGTTGCAACACCGGATATGATGAAGGATGTCGGCAGACTCGGTCCCATACTCGGGCGCCGGGGGCTCATGCCAAACCCGAAAACCAGGACGGTTACCTTTGACATAAAGGAAGCTGTGGCTGAGTTGAAACGAGGAAGAACGGAGTTCCGTTCTGACAAAACGAATATCGTGCATTGCTCAGTTGGACGGGTTTCGATGGAAAAGGAGCACATAGCCGAGAATATTCGGCTGCTGCTGTCTGAAGTGAATAAGAGGCGCCCCGCGGACGCAAAGGGCACGTTTGTAGAATCGGTGGCGATCTCATCTACGATGGGCCCGGGTGTACGGATCGATGTAAAAGAAGCCGTAACACAGTAAGGATAATCAGAAATGGATGAATACGTAACAAAACTACAGCAATTC
>CAZHXC010000006.1:21030-21854 GCA_964536145.1 uncultured Spirochaetales bacterium
GCTCAAGAAGGAGTTTCAATCGGCAAAGGATTACATCCTTGCGGATTACCGGGGACTCAATGTTGAGCAGATAACCAATCTGCGGAGACAGCTCCGCGAGAGCGGGGCAAGGTTCAAAGTCGTAAAAAACAGGCAAGTCAAGATCGCGATGCATGATCTCGAGATGCCCGAGATCGACGAGCAGCTTGCCGGACCCACGGCGTTGACAATGACGACCGGGGAAGCGGGACCGGCGGCCAAGATTCTCGTCAGGGCGGCAGGTGAAACCGCACTGAATCTGAAAGGCGGGATCATCGACGGGCAGGTGTTTGACGGAGACCAGATCAAGAGGTTTTCGGAATTGCCGACAAAGGATGAGCTCATTTCCAAGCTTATGAGTGCGATGAACGGGACGGCGCAGGCTCTTGTATATACCCTGCAGGCTGTACCGCAAAAATTGGTCCGTACGCTCCAGGCCGTCGCAGACAAGAAGGCGGCGGAGGCGTAAGAATATAAGGCGGCTTTAGTCTTCTATTGTAAGTAGGCCTGCTATCGCCGCTACACAGCATAAGGAGAAGGTAATATGGCTACATTGACAAAGGACGAAATACTTGACGCGATTGCCGGAATGAGCGTCCTCGAAGTATCAGAGTTGGTTTCGGCAATGGAAGAAAAGTTCGGTGTGACCGCGGCAGCTCCGGTCGCAGCGGTTGCAGCTGCTCCGGGCGCCGCAGAAGGCGCGGAAGCAGCTGAAGAACAGACCGAATTTGACATCATTCTCAAAGCGTTTGCGGACGGCAAGAAAATACCGGTTATCAAAGAAGTTCGTGCGATCACCGGTTTGG
>CAZHXC010000007.1:0-17388 GCA_964536145.1 uncultured Spirochaetales bacterium
GTCATTGTTTGATCAGGTGCAGGATCTGCCGGTCGGCAATTCTTTGGACAACAAGCGGGAATAGCTTCCCGTGCGGAATCGTGTCGAAGTAGCTGCTCAGATCCGCATGGCATACCTGTTCTCTACCTGCTTTCAGATGTCCTTTAATCGCCTTTACCGCGTCCTTCGCACTGCGTCGGGGGCGGAAGCCATAGCACTCATCTTGAAAGTCTGGTTCGAAAATTGCCTCTATGATCATCTTGCACGCCATCCGGACTACCGATCTTTGATCGTCGGAATGCCTAGCTTCCTGATCCCGGCTCCGCCGGGCTTCGGTATCTCCACCCTTTGGTCTCGACGGCGCCTGTTCGGCCAGGCTGTATACGGTGGCTGCGCCGGAGTCGAAAACAGTAACCTCATTCCGGCAAAATCCATACTAATGACCTTGTGAGCATTTTCATTTACAGCTCCTTGGGGATCTTCTTTACCTCGATGAGTGCGAGGCCGGTATCACGAATAGAGGTCAGCATTCTGAACAGATGTGATTGGTCTATTACATTGCCACTTATCTTTGTCATACCGCTCGAGAGGCGGCGTATATCGAATCCGTCAAAGACGCTCGACCAGTAATCCGAGATGTGGCCTTTTACCGTGAACTCGTAATGATCCATTTGATTCCGGGTCAAATATGCGCGGTTAAGAGCGGAAAAGAGCCTATACTAAGTATGGTTTCTGGTTAGGTTTGAGCAGAAATGATGCCGACTTCCCGCGCCCGGTTGATTGCGGAAGTGCGGTTCTTCACATCGAGCTTGCCGAAGATGTTGTTGATGTGCCACTTGACGGTTCCCAGGCTGATGAACAGGGCATCGGCAATTTCCTTGTTGGACATGCCCTTTGCCATCAGAGATATCACGTCACGTTCCCGGCGGCTTATCTGTTCATAGGGTGATTGGAAACCCGAGCTTTCGTAACCGAGACCACCCTCCTGCTGAAAGTCAACGAGCAGCGCCCCGGCAAAGCTGTAAGGCTGCGCCTCCATGCCACGGATGATCTCTTCGGCGGTCTTCCCTTCATCAAGAAAGGGGCGCTTGTACTCATCATGCTCCGCCATTTCCAGTGCCCGGCTCATATGCTCATACGCCCGGTTCTTCTCGCCCGATTGATGCAGAGCAATCGACAGGAAAAGACTTGCCAGAAACAGGCTACCATACGATGCCCTTTCGCGGGCGAGGGCTTCCAGCCGGCTCAAGGCTGATATCGCGTCTGCCTGGCGGTTGAGGCGCAAAAGTAGCCGCAGCGTGACGATCGAGCCATAGCCCGTCAGGCTCAGACCGCCATTGATGATCTCGGGTGTATTCGTCTTTATGACTTGCGCGGCCTTTTCTATCTCATTTTTTTTCAGTGCGATATCCGCAACGACAAAATCTCTCAATGACGGACACTTGCCTCTCCTACGCGGAGACGCCACTCCAAACGCACGCTCAAAATTGCCGGAGGCAAGGTGAATCAAGGCTTCAACCCGGGAGCCGTCATCCACGGTGTAATCCACTATTATCCGGCTTCCCGAGCCGGCCCTCGCGTTTTCGATCCGCAAGACCGCACCTTGTATATCGTCTGCCAGATAACGGCAGAAAGCCGCCGGGATATGAAGCAGCCCCCCGTATATCCGGGAGCTTTCCGCATCATCGCTCAACTGACCGAGTATCCGGTCACAGTGCATCTCGGCTTGCGAGCGCTCCCCCAGGTCAATAAGGCAGAAGGCCTGCAGGTGTACCGCACAGGCAAGAAAGAATGGGTTTCCGTAGTTCTGCGCGAGCTGCCTGGAGGCTTCGGCGGATGCCAGGGCCCGTTTCGGGTCACCCGATTGCAGCAACAATCTCCCCTGCAGAAGATGAGCATGCAGAAGAAAGAACGTTTCAACACTTTTTTTCGTACCGATGTACTCTTCGATGGCCCTGATGTCGGCAGGTTCACCAAAAATGTAACGAAGCCAGGATGTAAGAACAATCAAATCACTCTTCTGAGCAGGATTTTTTTGCACAAGGTCAAAGGCATCTTCGGCGTGGTTTCTGAAGTAGAGCGCCCATCCCTTGTACGCCGTCAATTTTACGTCGTGCAACAACGGCTCCTCGGGCAGCAGAGCAAGCCAGCTCAGCAGGCTTTCATGGCGGCCGGTTTCGAGGAGCGACACCGCCGCTTCCAAGATGACGCTCTTGAGCATCTTCCAGTCAGCTATCTGCTCCGCGTGCGCGACCGCTTCGTAATACATCTTTCTTTCTGCGTACCACTGAACGGCCTTCCGGTGCAGATCCGCCCTTTTTGCACCGCCGAATCGCACATGCAGAAAGCGTGCAAACAACGGATGATACCTGTACCAGCCTTCCTCCCCTTCTATCGGAGCAATAAATAGGTTCTTGTGAACAAGTAAGGCGAGAATCTCCTCGCTGTCCGACCTGCCGGTGACCGCGTTACACAGATCAGCACGCAACTTTGCAAGATGCGCGGTGTCCTCGAGGAAAGCGATCAGCCTGCCCGGCTGGTTCTGCAACACCTCCTCTCCAAAGTAATCAATCACGTATTTGTTGCTGCCCGAGAAATCCGTCAAGAGGCGTTGAGAAACTTCCCCTTCCAATCCTTGCACCGAGAGTGCGGCGAGCTTTAGACCGGCCGCCCATCCTTCAGTCCTTGCGGCCAGCTCAGCGCTTTCGTTCTCTCCAAGTTTGAAGTTCCCGGTGCTCTCTAGAAACTCCCTGGTCTCCCTCTGATTGAATTTGAGGTCTCCCGCCCGCAATTCGAGAAGAAGGTCCTGCGTTCTCAAACGGGCAACTGGAAACGGTGGGTCCTCCCTTGTCATGAGCGCAATGAGCACGTCAGGTACCGGATGCTGCAGGAGATGAGCAATAATGCCGTGAACGCTTCTGTTCGTAATTCTGTGGTAGTCATCAAGAAGCAGAATCGTTTTCGATTTCACCGTGGAGAAGTCACCTGCGATCGCCGGCGCGATTTCCTCCTCCGGCGGATGTACAGGTGCGTCCATATAGGCAAGAGCTGACCACTCGGTGAGGCCGGTGGCACGCTGCATGGCCGCATACACGTACTGAACAAATCTCGCAAGATCGTTGTCACTCCTGTCCAGCGTGACCCAGGCAGAAGAAGCTTTGGTGCGGGCAAGCCAATCTGCGGCAAGTGATGTTTTTCCATAGCCTGCGGGCGCCGTGATCAGTATGGATGTCTTCTCCTCTCGAACCGCCGCTTCAAGCCGGTCGATGAGACGCTTGCGGCTGAGGAGGTTCGCCGGGCTTTTCGGCGGGTTGAGCTTTGTTTCTATTGGCTTAAACAAATGGAGCTCCTCGATATATTCAAACCCGCCCAAAAACCTATCTTTAGATAGGTTGTCCGTATGCGGATTGACGCTACTTTTCACGAGAATAATACCGCGAATAGCCGCGGTAAGAAAGACAGAACGGAGGCTTTTCATAGCACATGGAAAACCAACGAATCAACTCCGCCGAGGAAGAGGAACCTCCCGAACAATGTTTGCCGTCAAGAAACATCTCCCCTCACCGCATTACCAGTCACAGCTTCCCGATTAGCAGCAAGTCGGAGGCGTTCAGAAAGACCTTCTTTCCTGAATCCACCAGGGCCGAGTGGAACGACTGGCATTGGCAGCTCAGAAACAGGATACGCCGTCTAGAGCAGCTATCCGCGTTTGCCCGGCTGACGGTGGATGAGATCCTTGCCGTTCTCAGACATCGGGGCTCCCTTCCGCTTGCCGTCACTCCCTATTACGCCGGCCTGATCAACCGCATAGACTCTTCTCAGCCGCTGAGACGAACGGTAGTCCCGGATACCCGGGAATATGATCATTCACCCGGGGAAGCGGCAGATCCCCTCGGTGAGGAGAATGACACTCCGGTGGAAGGTTTGGTCCATCGATATCCTGACAGAGTTCTTTTTCTGGTAACCAGTTTCTGCTCTACAAACTGCAGGTATTGTACCCGTTCGCGGCTCGTAGGCACCGAACAGGATCACCTGGGAACACGCCAACTATGGCAGCATGCAATTGACTATATTGAGAATACACCTGCAATCCGGGATGTACTCATATCAGGTGGCGATCCCCTTACTTTGAGCGATGAGAAATTG
The DNA here is from genome assembly GCA_964536145.1 of uncultured Spirochaetales bacterium. Lineage (GTDB taxonomy): Bacteria > Spirochaetota > Spirochaetia > ARS1246 > ARS1246 > JAFGHN01. The sequence goes on from CAZHXC010000007.1 coordinate 4,126, forward strand.
GAGTGGCTCTTGAGCCGTCTGCGCAACATACCACACGTCGAGTTGATCCGCATCGGCACAAAGGCGCCTGCAGTCCTCCCGCAGCGAATCACCCCTGCCCTGACCCGCATGCTCAAACGCTACCACCCGCTGTGGATGAGCATTCACTTCACCCACCCGGAAGAACTCACCACAGAGTCGACTGAGGCGTGTGCCCGACTGGCGGATGCCGGTATTCCTTTGGGAAGCCAGACTGTTCTCCTTTCCGGGATCAACGACGATGTGGGGACCATGAAGAACCTGATGCAGGGCTTGCTCCGCATGCGTGTCAAACCCTATTACCTCTACCAGTGTGATCCCATTCCGGGCTCTGCTCATTTTCGTACCCCCGTCTCAAAGGGAATGGAGATAATCGAGGGGTTGAGGGGACACACCTCAGGGTATGCGGTGCCGGTCTTTGTCATCGATGCTCCCGGCGGCGGCGGGAAGATTCCCCTGCTGCCGGATTACGTTGTCGGCCGCGAGGGCAAGGATCTCCTCCTGCGAAATCACAGGGGCGAGACGTATCGCTATCCTGACTGCGCTACAATTCAAGGAAGTTGCGATGGCACACTCACCGCTCTCACGTAAGGGCGCAGGTTTCGCCGGCCTGCGTATCGGCCTGACCTATGATCTCCGGGACCACTATCTCTCCCTCGGCTACTCGGAAGAAGAGACCGCTGAGCTGGACAGTTCCGTCACGGTTGAAGCTCTCGCGGATGCGCTTTCCACGTTGGGCTATCTACCGGATTTCATCGGAAACGCCGACGAGCTTGCGCGGCGACTCACCGGCGGGGAACGGTGGGACCTGGTATTCAATATCGCCGAAGGGTTGCACGGCCCGGGAAGGGAAGCGCTGGTTCCGGCACTTCTTGATGCCTATCGTATCCCGTACACTTTCTCCGATCCCTGCGTCATGGCGTTGAGTCTCCACAAGGGATTCACCAAGAGCGTCCTGAGGGACGCGGGCCTCCATACCGCCGGCTTCGCGCTGGTCGGAGAAGCCACCGACATCCGATCGGTCAGCCTGCGCTATCCTCTGTTTGCCAAACCTGTGGCGGAAGGCACGGGCAAAGGCATTGACGCCTCCTCGAGGATTACCTCCCCGCTCGAGCTGGAAAGCCGATGCACCGAGCTTCTCCAACACTACCGGCAGCCGGTGCTCGTGGAGGAGTATCTACCGGGAAGAGAGTTTACCGTGGCACTCCTGGGAACGGGGGCTGCCACCGAAGTGCTCGGCACGCTCGAGATTACTATACGGGACCGTGATGAAGCTGCCGTCTATTCGTACCACAACAAGGAGAACTACGAAGAGCTGGTTGATTACGGTATGCCGGATGACGAGGATTCCCGTAAAGCCGAGGAGTTGGCCCTCGATGCCTGGCGCGTACTTGGCTGCAGAGATGCCGGGCGCGTTGACTTGCGTCTCGACGCGCAAGGTAGGCCGGCGATTATCGAGCTCAATCCGCTCGCGGGTCTGCACCCGATCCGTTCGGACCTGCCGATCATAGCCACGAGAAAAGGCATGAGTTATCAGGAGTTGGTGAGACGGATTGTGGAATCGGCCTCACAACGGATCGAACCGCAAGTCCGCCGGGCGCAGCGGCTCAACGCCGCCGCGGAATAGCCCAAAACCCGAACCGGCAGCTCGCGGGCTTGTGGCCAATATCTTCTTGACCGCTATCTTGCCATAACCGGCGCCGTCGTTAGAATACTATGCATTCATGTCACTTATTGCGATGATCGGGATAGGATTTGGTCTGGCGATGGATGCCACGGCGGTTGCCATTGGCGTAACCGTTGTGCTGGGGAAGGCTACCGCAAGGCAGATATTCAGGTTCGTTTTTCATTTCGGATTTTTTCAGGCAGCTATGCCGGTTGTCGGATGGCTTGCAGGACGCGGACTGCACCGGTATGTCCATACCTGGGATCATTGGGTGGCCTTTTCACTCCTTGCGATAATAGGCGTGAAGGCAATCGTGGACGTCATTCGTGAAGGAGACGAACCGGAGCGCAAAGTTACAGATCCCACCCGTGGGATGAGCCTGGTAATCCTCTCGGTTGCCACAAGTATCGATGCCCTTGCGGTGGGTATGAGCCTGGCGCTGCTTCATGTGTCAATCTGGTATCCGGCTGCGATCATCGGAGTAGTTACCGCATTCCTGACATTCTGCGGTATGCGGCTTGGCTGTTATGTTGGCAAGCGATTCGGGCTTCGCGTTCGCATCCTTGGAGGAATAATCCTCATCGGCATTGGGATCAAGATACTTCTCGAACACTTGCTCGGATGATCCGGCCGGCAGCCGGCATCGAAGATACGAGAAGTGCCTACCGTTCAAAATACTCTTTGAGCGCCGCCATCCCCTCTTCTATGTCGTCGATGCCGATGCCTGAATAGGCAAGCCGGATATAGTGCTCTTCTTCGCCGGGCATCGGCTTGCCGAAATGTTTCCGTGTGCAGAACGACACGTTGCACTGCTCGAGAGCTTCGGTCATCAATTGGTTGACATCGGAGAATCCCTTTCGTTTCATCACCGCCGTGACGTTGGGGAAGAGGTAGAATGTACAATCAGGCGGTGCGACGGATACTCCATCTATCGCCTGAAGCCCGGTCACCGCCGCATCCCGGCGCTCCTTCAAGGCGTGTATGATTTCATCCGGTCCTTCGTGTTCGGTCTCCATTGTTTGAGCCATCGCCTTCTGGATGAAGTGGTTGCTGCACGACTCGTCATTGGTATTGAGCTTGTTGATATACCCGATAACCTCTTCCGGTCCGATTGCAGCGCCGAGACGCCAACCGGTCATGGCAAATCGCTTTGAAAAGGTGTAGAGAATAACGGTGCGCTCGTACATTCCGGGATAGCCGACAATAGAACGTGGTTCTCCGCCGTATCGCATCTCAAAATAGGCGTCGTCGCTCAATACCCACAGGTCGTTGGCAACGGCGAGCTTTGCGAGCTTCTCGATTTCCCGGGATGACGATGATGCGCTCAGCGGATTCTGGTAGTTATTGTAGATGAGCGCCTTTGTCTTTGGAGAAATCGCCCGTTCGATCGAATCAAAATCGAGATCAAATCCCTTATCGGTTTCAATAAACGTATATGGGACCGCAATCCCGCCCTGGAACTCGATCTGAGACTCGTATATCGGATATCCCGGATTTGGATAGAGCACCTCGTCTCCCCGGTCCATCACCGTGCTGATGAACTTACCGATCACCGGCTTGCCGCCGGGCTGGATCGACACGTTTTGGACATCGTATGACACTCCGCGTTTCTTTCCGACGTCCCTCGCAACCGCAGCGCGGAGCTCAGGGATGCCCGGCCCGGGACAGTAGCCGGTGTAACCGTCCTGCAGGGCTTCTTTTGCCGCCTCCACCACATTCACCGGCGTAGGTAAATTGATGTCACCGAGGTGGAATGGGTATACCTTGTGTCCTCTCGCAGCCCAGTCGGCGGCCGCAGCAGACACCGCAAATGCGGATTCCGTTCCGAGATTTTCCAATCGTTTGGATAGTTTCATATGCAACTCATTCTCTTCCGCGCCGGGATACTGAGGAACCGGTCACGATTTATGGATAGTGTACTAAAGCCACTTCTTTTTCTTGAAGTATAGTAGCATCCCGCCGGCGACTATAGCCATAACGCTCAGGACCGCGGGATAACCTGCTTTTGATGTCAACTCGGGCATATAGACAAAGTTCATCCCGTATATCCCTGCAATAAAGGTGAGGGGAATGAAGATTGTGGCTATTATTGTCAGCACTTTCATCACATCGTTTGTCCTTGCACTGGCGGTTGAAAGGTACAAATCGAGAAGACCGGTTACTACGTCCCGGAGGCTTTCGGTGGTATCGGCAATCTGCATCACGTGATCGTGCACGTCCTTGAGGTACATGTTTGTGGTGGCGGTAATGAGATTGAGGGATCCATGCACCAGTGTATTGACAACCTCACGCATCGGCCAGGCGTTTTTGCGAATCAATATAATTTCCCGCTTTCTCAAGTGCAACTCCTGCAGGAAATCCACACCGGAAACCTCGAGCATCTTCTCTTCGGTTGTGTCGAGAGATTCGCTCACGTACTCGAGATAGGGGAAGTAGCCGTCTACGATCGAATCGACCAAGGCATAGAGGAGATAGTCCGCCCCTTCCTTACGAATCCTTCCGGTGTTTTTGCGAATCCGTGCGCGGACCGATTCGAACACGTCACCCTTCTGCTCCTGAAAGGTGATCACACAGTTCTCTTTCAAAATCGCACTGATCTGTTCCATCCCATACTCTTTCTCGAGAGGGCGTACCATCTTGAGCACAAGAAACAACGAATCCTCCAGGTCCTCCAACTTTGGCCGTTGCTCGGTGTTGAGAATATCTTCCATGATCAACGGATGGATCCCAAAGATTCGCCGGATCGATTCCATCAATCCTACGTCATGCAGCCCCGTAACATTGATCCATGTCACCTTGTTTGCATTACCGATACAGGATGAGCATTTCTCGACGGTCACATCCGTCATTTCCTCGTAGGTATCCCTGTCAAACTCAAAAACATCGATCCGCACTCTTTCTGATTTTTTCTCACCGATGTAGATCAACGTACCAGGCGGCAGCCCGGTCTTTTTCGACGGACGGGTCCTATTTATCACTTTCAACATCTGTCTCCTTTACCTCGACCACAGGAAACGGTGCTGTAGCGCTTCCCGTGTAGATCGTCCTGTGCGGGAAGGGTATTTCGATTCCCTCTTCATCAAAGCGGTTCTTGATTTCAACGGTGATGGTATTTCTCACATTGATATAATCTGTCTTTTGAAACCAGACACCAAACAGAAGCGTAATCCCTGAATCCGCGAATTCCCTGAGCAGAATGATTGGCGCCGGCTCGTCCAGTACAAGGGTGTTCCGGCAGGCAATATCAATCAGCACATCCATCACCCGCTGTAGGTTCTCCTTATAAGCGACGCTGATATTGAAATCCATCCTTCTGATTGGAAATCTCGTGATATTCGTCACTTCGCCGCTCACTATCTTTTCATTCGGTATTCTGATGTAGAGGTTGTCGAAGGTGCGAATTTTCACAGACAATAGGTCTATGGACATGACGATACCGGTTTTCTCCCCGACGGTCACTACGTCTCCCGCCGCGAACGGCTTCTCAGATACCAGGAAAAGCCCGCTTATCACGTTTGAAAGGCCCGCCTGTGATGCGATGCCGATGGCCAAACCGAGAATACCTGCAGCACCGAGGATAGGCGCGAGGTTGACCCCGGACTCGAGCAAGACGATGATGATAATAATGACAAGACCGGTGTAGTTGATGGCCTTCGTGGTGATCATCCTGGCCTGGTCCGACACCCGTCGTTTCAAAACACGTTTGACAACGAGGATCACCGCGCGGAGGATCACGAACCCGATAACGAGATACAAAGCCGCGCGCAGAAGTGCGGTCAGGAAATTCTCCGAAAATACCGACGATAGATCAAAGTTTTCAAAAAGTCCCACGGCCCTTCCTCCTAAATCTCCGTAAAGGAACGGAAAAAATTGAAGCTTCGCCGCAGGAGATTCTTATTTGGTGTAACCCTCGGTAGTGTGAGCTTACGTGAGGCTGTACCATCTCCCGGAGAGCTGTCTCGAATAATGAGCTGGCTGATCTGATCGGCGCCTTTGAACAGCACCTGGATCTCGTTTGTCCAAAGACGCTCGTCATCGTCGGCAAATATGCTCAGGTTCTCCACGTGGACGCAGATCCGTTCGAAATCGAGCTTTTCTCCGGAGCCGTTTCTCACGGCCAGCGAGCAGGTGACGGCCCCGTCTTCGAGGCGGCTCGAGTGGCGCCTGAGCGGTGCGTCCAGGGCGTAACACAGCTCTCCTGCGGAAGGGTCGCCAAACCAGGTATTCGACAGGTTTCTCGAAGGAATGTCGATGAGGTTGGTCCTGCTTCCCTTTGAAATCGAAGTGAAGCGGTACCAGGCCGGGATTGCCACGTAGAAGCTCGCGTATCTGTTCGGGAAAATGGAAACCGGCGACTCGGGACGAATCACCAGCGGCCGGTCCGGCAATACCGGGGAGAGCTCGAGGGATTCCTCGCCTGTGGTAATGAATCGGATCCACTCTTCTATTTCCTCAGGGTGCACCCGTCCCGGTCCTGCCTCCTCTTGATGCGAATAGGCAAATCGCCATTCATCTTCAACACGCCTGATATATACCTCGAGTTTGCCAAGCTCGAGCTTTGTCCCTTCAGATTCAACGCCTAAAGCGCCCCACATGTAGTTGCTCCTCAAATCAGCATTACGATTCCGCCAACCAAACCGGCGATCCCCGGCAACAGGGGCCAAAGAAGGATCTTCCTGTCGATGAAACGGGTGAGTACCGGTGATATGCAGAGGCCCATTGAGACGAAAAGCAGTAATACAGCCTGTGCCGCCTTCGCCGAGCCGTTCTGCCCGAGATACAGGTAAAACAGAAGTCCCCCGCCGCCAAACAGGAGGAGGGACCCGAGGAAGGTGAAACCCGGAACCCTTGTGAGCAGCGCAAGGACCAGCGCGATAACACCCGCTAAGAGCGGGACCCAGCGGCCCACGGCATCAATGCCCAGCAACTGAAGCACAAGAAAAAAAACCCCAAGAACTACAAGCGACGCACCGATAGCAAGGACTATTTTTTGCTCGCGGTTTAACACGCCGCCTCCTCCCATCGTCTCAATTTTAAAGACATGTTATGAGAGCGGCAACAGGTTTGTAGTACCGCGGTGAAGCGTCCGGACGGAGCGAGCCTCCCGCGCGGAATACCGGATTCTAGTTTATCCTGCGGGTGGTGTACACCTCGGAAATATAGCTTGATTCAAACGATTCAATATCAGTTATCCAACCGAGAAACTTGCCCGCCTCGTCCTTTGTTTCGAAAGGTCCAAGACGCACGCGAAAATACACCTCACCCCCAACCTCGCGTGAGATAATACGCGTATTCCAACCTCGATCGGCAAGTTCAGCCTGTGTCTGCTCGGCACGCGACTGGCTTTGAAACGAACCTGCCTGAATCCAATAGTGGGTTATCCGTTCACTCGCCGGTTCAGAACGAGGCGCGGCCGCTGTGGCCTTTGCAGGCCGGGTTACTGAGGGAGTTGCTCTCTTTGCGGTTGTCTCACCGCGCTGCTCCTGAGTTATTGCCGCAACCTGGTCGGATACCGGCTCTGTAACCCTTCCGGCCACTCGCCCCTGGACCACACCGGAAGCCGTCCCCGGCGCTGTTCCTTCGCTCCGCTCCTCCACCACACGCAGGCCGGAATCTCCGTCTGCCGGCTCAGTTTCCTCTGCCGGTTGTTCGTCTGCTTCTCCGTATATCAGCAAAAGGTCCTTTCCCCCTTGGGAAGCGGCCGCATCATCTTTCTCCTGCATGCCGGGGACATCTTCATCATCACGCACCCAAACAATCGGATCAAAGACTTCCCGTTCCGCCTCCGAACCCGCTGCCGTGGCTGCAACATCCGGCTCGCCCTCTTCCGGCGGCAGGAACCAGACAAAGCCGACAACAACAACTACAACCAGGAAAAGGGTAACTGAGAAAATAATCCATAGTACCTTCTGCTGTTCCATGTACGTTACCGTCCTGTAATTCCAAGTTCCGACACAATCGCTGCGAGCTTTCTCGATAGGCTCGATTTTGTTCCGCAGTTCTGTACTACTACAGTATCGACATACTCCCCTTTCTCGTTTAGAAATCTCTCCTGCAAATCGATGTTTTCCCGCTGTGACGCCTGTGTCAGTAATCGCTTTACTGTTTCTCTTATTCCCAGACGGTCACGTTTCATGGCTCTGTAGAAACGCAGGAAAAAAGGAGCCCTGATAACGAGCACCAGGTCACACAACCGGTGCAGCCCCATCCTGTGAAGTATTGCCGCGTTTATCATGACGTGGCGGTTTCCCGCGTCGGCTATCCGTCTTTTCGTCTCCGCCACCATCGGTGGGTGTACGATCCCTTCGAGCCGCTTCAACGCATCGTGATTTTCAAAGACGATTGAACCAAGCACTCTCCTGTTGATTTCTCCGTCCGCATTCAGGACTCTCGAGCCAAACTCCTCAGCCACACGCTCTTTCAGCGTCCGGAGGGCTTCGTGACCTATTCTGTCTTCGTTAATTTCGATAATTCCGTGACGGGCAAGCACTGCAACGGCGGCATCCTTACCCGCGCAGTATCCGCCGGTGACACCGAGAACCATCGGGCTTCAGACGGTGGTATCGATAAATGACGGCGTGGATTCAGGTTTTGAAATGCCGTGCAGCTTTTTCAGACGCTGCAACCCTTTTATTCTGCCACGCACGGCTGTCATACTTCTCGAGAGCAGTTCCTGGTTTTTCTTGTTTCTTTGGAGGACTTCATCCTTAATCACATCAAGGGATTCCTTGATGTTCGGTACATCGGATGCTTCATCCCTCCGCAGAAAAGCCATGTGATACATGTCCTCGAGCGGATCAATCACTTTCTGGAACGCATAGATCTCTTTCACGATCGATTCTTCGAGCTCTACATGCGCCTGCAGCTTTTCAGTATCTCCTTCGATGATATCATTTTCCTGGTGCTCGAGTACGTTGAGATAAGACCTGAATTTGTCCCGCTGCTCTACGAGCAATTTCCTCAGTCGTTTGAGAATTGCCGCCCGTTGTTTCACTTCCTTTTCATCGATTGCGGTCATCTTCTTCCTCCAAGCTAACCGGCTATATTCACACCGGTTTTTCCTGGCTCCGAATCCGGCGGCGTTTTGTCGGAGATCTGTACCCATGAAGCTCTGAGCTCCGCAAGCATCGACTTCACCTCTTCCAGCGCCTGACCGTCCTTCTTGATATTCGCGTCCACAAGCTGCTGGTTGAAGTACATGTAGAGGCTAAACAGGCTCTGCGCAATTTCACCGCCGCGCTCAAAATCCAATGATGCCATAAGCTCGGTGATAAGCTCCTGTGCCTTTATAAGAGCACCGTTGACCTTATCAGCGGTCTTGTGTTGGCCCTTCATGCCTTCGATCGCATTGTCAAGCTGGCGTATCGCCTCGTCGTAGAGCATAACGATGAGCTGACCCTGGCTTGAGGTTTTTATCTTTGTGTTTTTGTACGCTCTGTAAGGATTTGAATTGCTCGCCATTGTCTAGTTTATCGACCTGCCTTTTCTCGAAATTAAGGTGATTTAGTGTGCATGATCTATTAAGTCCGTTACCGGTACTATCGTATACCCCAGACTGATAAGCCCGTTTATCAGCACATCCATCCGCTGGAAGAGATAGTCCTCCCTGCCCGGATCGGTCTTGCCGATTCGGATTGGTATTATGGACCCGGGCTTCTTTAGTTTCAAGATCCTCTCTACAAGCTCGGTTGCGGGCATATAGTAGGCGCTCAATGTAAGATCGGCGCCGGAAACCCAATCGAGCGGATCGACATCTCTGCCAATATAGGTATAGTTCATCTCACGCGATGCGTTGATGATGTCTGTATTAATGAAATAGTAGGGTGCGTGCCAGAGAAGCGACAGCTCATCACCGGTGGTATTGAAATAGTCGTCTTCGTTGCGGGCAAGCCCCTGCTTGATGAACTCCTTGTCTATCTTGAAGCTCGCATCGGTCATATTGAAATAGGCAAAGAAGAGAGACCCCACCTCATGACCGGATTCGGCAATTTCCTTTACCGCTCCGGGATGTCTCCTGATGAACTCGCCGTTTATAAAAAAGGTACAGGTGAGATCGTATTCGTTGAGTGTGTTGAGAATCGTCGTCAATCCTTCCACTGTATCGATGGCGTTGAAAACGAGCGCCACTTCGCGACGCCTGATGCGGGAGCCATGGTTGAAATGAACGAGGTCTACCGGCTCGTCAGTATCAGGAAACTCTTCGTAGGAGCGTTCAGGAAAATCGAACAGAGGCTCGGTACCATAGCCTACCGATTGTCGGACCATGACGATGTTACGATAACTTCTGCTCGAGGAAGACTCGAGATAGACACGATAGTTCGAGGATGTGATGGCCGGATTGCGTACCTGGTATTCGTCGGCAGGGTTGAGGCCTTCGTCGCTGGTATATGAAAATGTTGACCCGGAAATCTGTACACGCACCTCACCCGCGGCCTCCGGCGCAAACCCAAAGGTATCGGCCTGAGAAAGGCATATCACCTCAGCCTCTCCGGTGTCCGGATCGACATGTTCGGTATAATGGCGGCCGGCAATGATGAGCGAACCGTCATCACGCCAGAGCGCATGCAGCGGCGATGGGTGGCTTACGGTGAGGCCGTCGGTCCAATCGGCATAGGATCTGAGGATCACCGCGTCTTCTTTCAAGACCGCGACGGTGCTGTGATCCGGACTCAAAGCCAGGTCGAACACCCCCGCCTCATCGCTCTTTTCAAACGCGTACTCGCCGGTACCTGTGGACAAATCGAGTGAAAACACACCGGTGGATTTCTTGCCCTGTGATATGCTTCCCGAAAGTATTCTGATGACATCACCATTCGACCAGAGCACCTTTTTTATCTGGGTATTTCGCGGCAAAAAGAGGTACGGGAGAGACTGTACAGATCCGATCGATAGATAATCATCGGTCTGCAGAAAAAAGAGGAAGATGTTTCGTCCCCCCTTGCTGAGCAGTATCTTTGAGCCGTCAGGAGATATCCAGAAGGTATCGAAGTTTGGATCGAAATCGAAGGGGATCTTGCCGACAACTTCTCCGATGTTCAACAGCTTGACGTATAGCGTTCTGGTGAACAGCTCCTCGCTTCGTATCTTGTACACGAGCGAATTGGCTATGTAGTAGAGATTGCCGTCGCTACCCCACCGTACGTTTGCCAGATCTCCTTCGCCGATCGACCTGAAACCCTCATTGATGATCCGGTCTTCGATGAGCTGTTCCATGGAGAAGTAGTAGAGCGTCCTGTTTTTCGAATAGATGAAGAACTCCGAGTCCGGCGACCAAACGGCCGGCGGAACGGATAATCGATACGCCAGGCCGTCTGTTATGGTTACCTCTTCTCCCGAGTCGGTATCGTAGAGCATGAGCTCGGCCAAACCCTTTCCCGTCTGAGACAATATGAGCAGATAGTTCCCGTTTGGCGAAGAAGCGGGAACGTTGACCTTTCCGGTGCCTATCTCACCGCCGTTTACAAAGGAAGGGAACCTTTCAACGGCCGAGAATTGACTGAGTTCCTCGTTTGACCGGAACACACCAAACCGGTTGATGATCTGCACATTGGATGATCCTCCCGTCAGCATGACAACTTCAGGGAAGTAGGAGATGTGCTCGAGGGACCCGGACTCGATATCCGCAAGAAACAGCGTGTCATAGGTCCCGATTACCGGAGCATCCGTCGTGGCCCGGAACAGCAGCTTGTTGTTTTCAGAAAGGTCAAGATCCGAAAACGTAACTTCAGCGTAAGAAATCGCCGTACAGAGGACGAGCAATACTACAAAAATACGTTTCATGGGCACCTCTTTGTATTTTCGGCAATGGAACGACAGATGTTCAGCAAAAGATTCACAGTAGCTCTGCCGCAAGCTCGGCGAGACGACTCCTTTCCGACTTCTCGAGAGTCACGTGACCAAAGACATCGAGGTTCTTGAAAATCTCTACCAGATAGGTGAGCCCGTTAGAGTTGGAATCGAGGTAAGGTGAGTCTATCTGATACGGGTCACCGGTAAGGACAACTTTGGTATCCTCGCCCGCTCGGGAAACGATAGTCTTTATCTCATGCGGAGAGAGGTTTTGCGCCTCATCGATGATGATATACTGGTTGGGCAACGATCTGCCGCGTATGTAGGTAAGCGCCTCTATCTCAATGAGATTATTGCTCAACAGCGCGTCGACGGTCCGGACCTTATCTTTTTTGTAAACAGAAAGGATAAGCTCGAGGTTATCGAAGAGCGGCTGCATCCAGTGAGAGAGCTTCTCCTCCTTTGCGCCCGGAAGATAACCGATATCTTTGCCGAATGGTACGACAGGTCTCGTAACAAGCATCCGGGCGTATTGTTTGTCTTCAAGCACCTTGCACAAACCCGCGGCGATGGCGAGAAGCGTTTTCCCGGTCCCGGCCTTACCCACCAATGTAACGAGAGAAATGGAGTCATCCAAGAGCAGGTCCAGGGCAATTCGTTGTTGGATATTGAGAGGCAGGATACCGCTTACAGGCTCGATTTCCAGCGGCCTGTACTCCAGGGTACCGAACGAGGCATTGTAGCGGGCAAGAAGCGGTTCTCCGTTGCCCGATACGCTGAGCTCGACGTACTCGTTTGGGCTCATTTCATCTTTCCACGTAATAGAACCGGTACTTGTAAGCTCCTTCGCGGTATCCGAAGAGGCGTTTGCCGAACGTACTCCCGAATAGAGGCTGTGTATATCTACCTTCTGCTTCTCATAGTCAACCGCTTTGAGACCGAGAGCGGCGGCCTTGACACGCGCATTTATGTCCTTTGACACAAAGAAAACCTGTCTTCCCTCCTGCTGCAGTGCAAGCGCCGTAAGGAGAATCCGGTTATCAGATTCGTTGGAATGTATATCATGAGGCAGGATATCGGGTCTGTGGGATGCTATGCGAAGCACCGACCCGTTATCCATTTTGACGCCTTCTATAATGGAGCCTTTGACCACTATCTCATCCAAGAAGCGGATAGCGTGCCTGGCGTTTCTTCCCCGTTCGTCGCTATAGGTCTTGAGCTTGTCGAGCTCTTCCAAAACCCAGAGCGGGATGACTATATCGCTGTTTCTGAATGAAGTAATTGCATCCGGCTTGTGGATAAATACATTTGTATCGATTACAAAGGTCTTGGCGTGAGACTGCATGTTTTCCCCTCTGCAGTAAGTATACCCCACTCCCGTCGCATCGATAAAGTGTAGGGTGATGAATTCTATGGGCGCGCCGGCACGGGTGCTGTTGGGCGTGCAGCAGGCCGGCCCCGCATGGGCGTTGGCGTTGTAGGCTCCAGGCAAAGGCTATAGAATCGGGAAAGATGGAACTTCACTCATTTTTTTGCACATGCCCGAAGAATACCGGCGATCTTCTCGTCGAGGAGTCTCGAGAAAACGGCGCTGAACGATGCAAAGAGCAGGCGAATGGCGTTGAAATATCGGCGCCGCTTGAAACCGGCTACAGGCTCTGTCTCTGGTCAAGAATCGCATCGAGAGTCATGCTCAAAATAGCCGGGTTTCCGATTTCTTCCGCGGACGAGTTGTACCAGGGCGCGAGCAGCATAGAGTGGGTTCAACACATGAATGTGCGGACCACCTT
>CAZHXC010000007.1:17398-20091 GCA_964536145.1 uncultured Spirochaetales bacterium
ATTTGTTTTGAGCTCATATGACAAGGTTTTATAGCCAAATCATGCGGTATACGCCACCGTTTCAAAGGAGAGCCCGGTAAGCAGGAACTTTGCGGTTCTACGAACAAAGGATGCAATTGCGGATTATTTCAGGAAACAATCGTCAAACAGCAGACCATCGGTGGACACAGATGCACCACAGATCGCGTTCGCGGTGCACCTCGGTAAGGACGAAGCTTCGGTGTACCTCGACCTTTCCGGTCCGGGGTTGCACCGCAGGGGTTACCGGCGCGAAAGCGGCCCTGCACCGCTAAAAGAGAATGTAGCTGCCGCGATGCTTTTGCGCGCGGGTTGGAAGGAGATAGCGGCAGGCGGCGGCGGACTGATTGACCCGATGTGCGGGTCAGGCACCATCCCAATCGAAGGGGCGCTCATCGCCGGCGATATCGCCCCGGGACTCACCAGAAAGAAGTTCGGTTTTGAGTCCTGGAAACTGCACGACTCACAGATGTGGAGACGGTTGCTCGGCGAGGCAGCGGAGCGTCGTACCGCAGGTCTCGGTCGCATACCTCGAATTGCCGGCTACGACCAGGACCGGAAGGCAATTGCGGCAGCCTCCGCGGCGGCGGAACGGCTGGGTCTGACCGGCGTGGTGCATTTCGAAAAGCGCGAGCTCAGCTCCGTGCTTCCGCCGGCAAAGGGGAAGGGACTGGTGGCGGTCAATCCGCCCTACGGCGTACGGTTGCAGGACACCGCGAGCCTGCTCCCGCTCTACCGAGGGCTTGGCAGAGTTCTGAAGTCTTCCTTTCCGGGCTGGAAAGCGGTCATCCTCACGGGAGACAAGGAGCTCTCGATGGCGACGACACTGCGGGCATCGAGAACCAACACCCTGTACAACGGCGAGATTCCCTGCGTGCTCGCTCAATTCGATATTTTTGCGGGAGATGCCGCGCGTACCGCCTCCGGCGCCGGCAAAGAGTTGTATCTCGAACAGTTTGGCAACAGGCTCGCCAAAAACTTCAAACACCTTTCAAAATGGGCGGCCACGGAAGGGGTGACCTGTTATCGTGTATATGACGCCGATATGCCCGAGTTCTCGGCGGCTATCGACTTGTACGAAAACACCTGGGTACACGTGCAGGAGTACGCGCCGCCGGCCACCGTGGATGCCCGGAGAGCCCAGGCCCGGCTGCAGGTAATACTCGAAACGATTCCAAAGGTCCTTGGCGTACGGCGGGAACATGTTCATGTCAAGACACGCGAGCGGCAGGAAGCCGGTGGACAGTACGAACAGATGGGGAGCACCGGGATCTACAACGAAATACACGAGAGCGGTCTTTCGTTTCTCGTCAACTTCACTGATTATCTGGATACCGGAATTTTTCTCGATCACCGGATAACCCGGGGGATGATAAGGGATCTGGCCGAAGGTCGCAACTTCCTCAACCTCTTCTCGTACACCGCCTCTGCAACTGTGTATGCGGTCAGCGGCGGGGCAAAGCTCACCGTAAGCGTCGACAACTCAAACACCTACACCGCCTGGGCGAGGGACAATCTGCACTTGAACGGTATGTTCAACGAGACACTCATCCGTGAGGAAGCGAGAGAATACCTCTCCGCGGGCAAGCAACGATTTGACCTGATTTTCATAGACCCGCCGACGTTTTCAAGATCAAAACGATTTAAGAACACCTTTCAGATACAGCGCGACCATGTGGAGCTTATCAAGCTTGCACTGCGCCGGCTCGAACCTTTGGGTATCATCCTTTTCTCAACGAACTTCCAGAAATTCAAGTTCGACTATGCTTCATTCGAAGATCTTGAAATTGATGATCTCACGCAAAAAACGATCCCGGAAGACTTCAAGCGGACGCCAAAGGTCCATCAACTTTGGATGATAAGGCCGAAAGCAGGGACATAAGGGGCCTCATGAAAAAAAACGCCGGGGCTCCAAGCCCGGCCCAATCATCGTGGGGCAAGATACTCTTCGATGGATTCCCGGAGTTTCCAGCGCACAAATCCGTAGTACTCCATGTCAAAGCCCGACAGGTTCTCCACACCTACCACCGTTGCGTCCCGTTGCGTATGATGTTCGGCGAGCGCGGCCGCCTGGATCCTGCGATAGGAAAGCCCGCCGCCGGATACCTCCGATCGAATACCCGCGGCTTCCGGAAACAGCCCTTTCTGCAACGGGTCGATTGAAACAAGCCGTCCGGCCGGTTCAAAGGCACCATCCCGCTCGAGTTTCTTTAGTGCGGCGTCAACGAGGTACCCGACAGTCTCATGCTCAAAGTGCTCGAGCGCCTCAGACGGTGGTTCGGTTGATACGATGATCTCAGGCCTGTAGCCCAAAATAAGCGAGGAAATCTGTTCAACCAGCTTTTCTTCACCTCCCCAGGCTGCAACAACCGCATCGGTGGAAAGCTCATCCGCTATTCCTCCGTACGGGTTGTTCTTCAATCCAAGGCGGACGTAGTGATTTACACCGAGGAGAGACATCGCCGATCGGGCTTCTTCCACCCGGATTTCCGCGAGGTCGCTTCCCGTGAGGTCGTACGCGGGATACCCCTCTCCAACCTGCCTCCAGGGATACTGGTCAAGCCCGGAATCACCATCTGTAAATAGAACAACCGCCGTTCGCTTGCCGGAATCCGCCAACCTTCGGAGCAATACGCCAAAATCGAGTGTTTCATCATCCGGATGCGCGTGAAAAA
>CAZHXC010000008.1:0-10779 GCA_964536145.1 uncultured Spirochaetales bacterium
ACTACCTTGTTCAGCTGGATTCTGCCGCTCGTTATTCTCGGTGTGCTCTGGCGCTTTCTCTTTAAGAGAATGGGAAATCTTGGAGGAGCCAACGTGATGAGCTTCAGCCGGAATCGCTCGCAGATAGTTGCTGAAGGGGACGTGCAGGTTACCTTTCAGGATGTTGCGGGCGCCGATGAGGCAAAGCAGGAGTTGATGGAGGTTGTCGATTTTCTGAAAAGCCCTGAGCGTTACTACGACATCGGCGGTAAAATACCAAACGGCGTGTTGCTCGTCGGCCCACCGGGCAGCGGAAAGACGTTGATGGCAAAGGCGGTTGCCGGTGAAGCGGGCGTCACCTTCTTCAGAATGAGCGGGGCCGATTTTGTCGAAATGTTTGTCGGTGTCGGCGCTGCGAGGGTCCGCGACCTGTTCAAGCAGGCCAAGGAAAAGGCCCCTTGCATCATCTTTATCGATGAGCTCGACGCGATAGGAAAATCAAGGTCTAACTTTACAAGCGGAAATGACGAGCGTGAGCAGACATTGAACCAACTCCTCGTTGAGATGGACGGCTTCGATTCACGCACCGGGGTAATCATTATCGGTGCGACAAACCGGCCGGAGATACTCGATCCTGCGCTGCTCAGACCGGGAAGGTTCGACAGGCAGGTGTTGGTGGACAAGCCGGATTTGACGGGCAGAGAAGCTATCTTGAGGATACATTCAAAGGATGTGAAGCTTGATGAGAGCGTCAACCTCAACGCGGTTGCACAACGAACACCCGGATTTTCCGGGGCGGATCTGGCCAACATCGTAAATGAGGCCGCGCTGCTTGCCGTGAGGGCCGGCCGGAAGATCGTCACGCAGAGCGACTTTGAGGATGCCATAGAAAAAGTGGTTGCCGGTCTCGAAAAGAAAAACAAGCTTATAAACCCAAAGGAAAAAGAGATTGTAGCGTACCATGAAACCGGACACGCGCTTGCCGCGTACTTCACCGACGGGGCTGAGCAGGTGCAGAAAATATCGATAATACCCCGTGGTATGGCCGCTCTCGGTTACACCCTGCAGGTGCCGACCGAGGACAGGTACCTGATGACAAAACGGGAGCTCCTCGGCAAGATCGATGTGCTCCTCGGCGGGAGGGCGGCTGAACAGATCGTTTTTGGCGAAGTTTCCACAGGGGCGGCGAACGACCTGACAAAAGCTACCGATATTGCCCGGAAGATGATTACCGAGTACGGTATGAGCGAGAAGTTTGCCAACGTGGTGCTACCATCGCAACGGTCATCGGTCTTTCTCGATCAGGAGATGAAAAGCGGCCGGCGGGAGTATGCCGAGTCTACGCAATCGTATATCGATGAGGAGATCACCCGGATTGTCAACGAGCGATACGATTACGTCCTCGGGCTTTTGAAAGAGAAGCGTCACCTGCTCGAAAAGGTAGCAGCCGAGCTTACCAGGTGTGAAGTTCTGAACACCGAAGAGTTTGAAGCGTTGTTGGATGAACCGCAAGGAGAGGTGCGGGGCCGGCGTCACGAGTTCAAGAGGAGAACACCATGAAACACGGGCAGGTGATAACTATTCTTGTGATATTCATCGCAATGGCAGCCGGTGCCGCTGCGGGTGTCGGCGTTTTCTCATCCGGCGGACCGGGGCCCTCCGACTACCAGTCGATCCGTGGGCAGACCGTGCCGATCTACG
The DNA here is from genome assembly GCA_964536145.1 of uncultured Spirochaetales bacterium. Taxonomy (GTDB): domain Bacteria; phylum Spirochaetota; class Spirochaetia; order ARS1246; family ARS1246; genus JAFGHN01. The sequence continues at coordinate 1,681 of CAZHXC010000008.1, forward strand.
GGGACGGGGTTTACCGGCATATGTCCGCAGACGTGGCGGTACAAGGCATAGGTCAGGACGTGGTGACCCTCGCTATCGGGATTCCGGCACTCATCGTAGCGCTGATCCTTGCCCGGTCCGGCGGACTGCGGGCCAGGCTCTTTTTGAGCGGTGTTCTCGCCTATTTCTTCGTACAATACCTCTTCTACCTGGTGATGGGTATGTACAATCCGCTCTTCCTCCTCTATGTCGCCCTCGCGGGTACGAGCTTCTTCACACTCGCACTGGTGCTTCTCGGTGTAGATCTCAAGTCGCTCCAGACGGCGCTCACCGGACGTGTGCCGGTTCGGTTTGCGGGAGGTTTCCTGGTGTTCAACGCGGTAGCGATCGGCCTGATGTGGCTCCAGGTTGTGGTTCCGCCGCTCCTCGACAGATCGATCTATCCTGCGCAGCTGCAGCACTACACCACACTGATCGTCCAGGGTCTTGATCTGGGGTTGCTCCTCCCGCTTTCGGCGGTGAGCGGCGTGCTCCTGATGCGACGCACGCCGATGGGCTGCCTGTTGGGCCCGATTTACCTCGTCTTCCTCTCGTTCCAGATGACGGCTCTCGTCGGTAAGCTCGTGGCGATGGGGTTGACCGGGGTGAGTATCGTTCCCGCTATCTTTATCATCCCGGTGATAGGTGCGGTAGCGATCGGGAGCACGGTTGGGGTGTACCGCCGGATCGGTGTAGGTCGCCACACGGCCTGAGGGCCGGCACTCACCGTTTTCCCGTCACTTTGATCAGGTGATACCCAAATTGCGTCCGTACTGGACCTGTCACCGTCCCGACGCCCACCTTGCTGCAAGCCGCCTCAAACTCTTTGACCATTTTTCCCGGTCCAAACCAGCCGAGGTCACCACCCTTTGAAGAGCTCGGACAGGTCGAATGCTTCTTTGCCATCTCCTCGAACCGCGCGCCCTTCTTTATTTCCTGTTGGATCTTTCGCGCCAGTGCCTGATCTTTCACCAGAATGTGGCTCGCTTTCCATTCCATGTTTCTCTCCCAATTGTTATGCGTGGTTAACTGCGCCGTTTCGGCGCCGGCGGTCAGTATAGCGGCCGGTGGAAAGTTGCTCAATTATTTGGCGCTTGACAAGCGCCATTTGTTAAAACATATTAGCATTTATTAATATGATTGAACAAAACGATATAGAATCATTATCGGAAGTATTTCAGGCGCTGTCGGATCCAAACCGGCTGCGGATTCTCGAGATGCTCAAGGATATGCAACATCCGTTGTGCGTAAACGCCCTTGCCGGGAATCTCGGCATCAGCCAGTCGGCGGTTTCTCAACATCTGAAAATCCTCAGGCACCACGGTTTGGTGAATGTTAAAAAGGAAGGATATTTCAAACACTACTCCCTCAACCTGGAAAACCTGGATGCTATCCGATCGATGCGGAAAGCGGTTCTCGGGGAGAATTTCAATATATGATCATTCTCTACAGCATAACCGGGGCGGCACTTCTGGTGTCGCTCCTGTTCAGCAGGAAGAAAACAATTGTGGTTGTCCCACAACCGTTGATCGTGACTATTCCCATGGCGCATTCACTCTGGTAAGGCTTCTCGTTTCACTACCGTTGGTGATCATCTTCTCGGAGATCATCGGTAGAGTTTTTTGGAAGGAGAAGCTACCGGCTTAAGATGCCCGTGAAGTGCCGTTGCGCGCCGTGCCCGCTTGCCGCTTCCCGCCGGCCGGAGCCAATCCGCCCTATATTCTCGCTACTCCCAGAAAGACTGCGTGAAGCGCGACGACCACAACAAAAAAGGCTGTACGAACTTTGGCCGGGTCTGCGCGGAGGAAGCGATATGAGATAGCCCGGTGGGGGCATGCGGATAGGCAATCGCCGCAGAGCGTGCAGGTGTAGCCGGGTCTCCGCTGAGCGATACTTTCGGCAGACAGCGCATTGTACCGGCACGAGGGAATACAGCGGCCGCAATCGGTGCACCGGTCATCTATGTTGATACGGAAAGGAGAGATCTTACCCAGGATATTGCCGCACAAACCAAGCGGACAAATCGATGTGCAGTGGACCATCGTGCCGTGGCGCGAAGATACGAGCGCAGAAATACCGAGGCCTGCCAGGCCAAATCCTATCGCAACTATGGCCGCGGTTGTGCCTTTGGCCCCGGTCAACCGCAGCACCAGCGCCGCCGCCGGAGTAAGCGCAAAGATCGAGAACCTCACAAACCGCCACGGTTTGCCGATTCCGCCGGCCCTTTTTACCCGTGACGCCGAAAGCCCGTCCCACGGGCCGAAGTAACAGAGAAAGCTGCACCATGCCGGACCGACAAGCAGAACCGTGCTGAGAAAAAGAATCGGCATGAAGAACCGCTCGCCCCGGAAGACCGGCCCGGCGATTACAACGGCGGGAACCGGGACGTGAAGGCGTCCTGTCATCAGAAAGCGGTCTATAGCGGATACACCGAGGATGAGTTGGGTAAAGAAGACCACTGAAAAGACGAGCCAGATTGTGAGCCTGATCCTGGAAGTGTCAAAACGTGTAATGAGTGCGTGCACGACAAACGCCGCGTATGCCGAAAGCAGGAGGATCTCCGCCCAGCCGCTTCCGGGTAAGAAACGGTCTGCAATGAGCATTTGATACGGCGCCATCAGTTTTACGACGCTCAAAATGGCGATAGTTGTGACCGCTGTAACAACAGCTCCCGCGAGCGGCGCTGAGCGGCCTCTCAAAGTTCCTCTTCCAATCGCACTACTTCAAACTCGTAGCTGAGATTCTTGTTCGTATCGGTTATTCTCACGCCGATGCGCTCTTCCACAGGTCTCTTGAGCGGGACGGTCACTTCGTTCCACCAGAGACCGTCACGGCCCTTGATGTTTGGGATGCCCTCTTCGCCTTCCCGGTCGATGATGGGCTGACCCTCCCGGATCACCACATAGGGATACCAGCGGGTATTTGCGTGCATGAGATCATAACGACCGATTTTGAGAATCAGATGTCCTCCTTCGGGGACTTTGTCATAAGCCTTCTCGTATTCATCAGGATTCGCATCCCTTCTGTCGAGCCTAATTTTTATCGTTTCCAGCACCTCGGGTCTCGTCAGATAATCTATTCCGATGTAACCGTATGAGTCGTCAAAGCGCTCCTGTGGAAGAATCGGATAGGTGATACGAACTTCCCTTTCGGGTTCCGGCGGTGGAGTCTGCGGCGGTGGAGGGGGCGCGGGAATGAGCGCCACCGCGGTGAGGTAGCCTTCTTCCGCAAATCCAAACAGGTCCATGCCCAATAGAAGTGAATAGGGGCTCCAGCGTGATGAGAGCTCTACATGTGCCAGTATCGCTTCAGACCCGTAGCGTTCCTTTGCCTCTTCTTCCGCGGCGGCGAGCAGGGCGGAGGCACGCTGTTCCGGTGATCTCAAGAAGAGAGGATTCCACACGAGCATCCTGACATCGATCTCTCCCGCCTGTATGTATTCTGTGTTGTCCGGTGCGGCTGAAGCGCCGGTATGGCCTGTGCTCATGCAGCCGGAAAGGAGCAGCCAGGATGATATTACGATTAGTAGGAAAAAAAGGGCTTTTGTTTTCACGATGGTGTGGGCCTCCGGTCCACTTAAGGTTTCACTAGGAGTATCGATTGAATAGGTCCTCGAGCTTAGCGGGAGACGCAAGAATCTTCTGCCGGGAGCGCTCACCGGGGCCGGTAGGCGCCCCGTTGCTCTTCGCGCTCTGCGCCGACACGGGCCGTCAACGCCTGTGCCGTCCGCAGCGGCGCAACATGCTCAAGCCGGCTTCAGGTTCCGTTTTTCTATGTAGAAGTGCCAGAACACCCTCGCTGCGGCCGACCGCCAGGGGGCGTACTGTACCCCGAACTGGTCAAGCTCCTGCTCTGTCGGCCGTTTCGGCAAATGAAGCGCCTCCTGGTACCCGATCCGTAATGCCAGATCACTCGCCGGCCAGATATCGGGTCTTCCCAGGGAATGAAGGAGATATATTTCGGCGGTCCATCTGCCGATTCCCTTCATTTCCACGAGCACCGCCTGCGCGTCCTGGTCGGTCTGTTCCTCCAGGGCCGCAAGATCGAGCTCCTTCTCGAGAATCAGCGACGCAACATTCCTGCAATAGGCGGTTTTCTGGCGGCTGAACCCGATGCTGCGAAGCTCATCATCGCTCAAACCAAGAAAGCTCACAGGAGAAAGCACACCTGTTTTCGCCTGGAGCTTCCGGTACACCGCACGTGCCGATGCGAGAGAAACCTGCTGCTCGAGGATTGTGTACACCAGAGAGCAAAAGCCGGGTTCTCTCCCCCAGAGGGGCGGGTTGCCATAGGTTGAGACAATAGCGCGTATTTCCCGGTGGCGGCCGGCAAGCGTGTCCACCGCCCGGTTGAGCGTCTTTTCGTGCATCATCTGTCGAGAAATACCATATCTTCCGGTCTCGCAATGACGTCGCGCTTGCCGTCTCCAAGGATCCCGGCAATTTCACTCGAATGTCTGCCGAGTATGCTGTCGAGCTCCGAGCTGTTGAAGGAGGTAACGAGCTTCACACTGTCGTTCACCAAGATGACATCGCCTCTGTGAAATACTCCCTCCACCGCCTTTACGCCTGAAGGCAGAAGGCTCTTGTTCTCCCGTATCGCCTTCATAGCTCCCTTGTCGATCACGAGTCTCCCGGCGGGCCTGCTGTTCAGTATCCAGCGCTCCCGTGCGCCCATCCTCCGCTCGGCGGTGAAGAGCGTACCGAGTTCTTCGCCCTCAATAATGCGTTCGATAATCTTGTCTTCTCTTCCCGCTGCAATGATCACGTCGCAGCCCGCGCGGCGGGCGATCTTGGCCGCTTCTATCTTTGTCACCATACCGCCGACGGCAAAGGCCGAGCCCGGGGTACCGGCAATCTCCTCTATCTCCGGTGTGATCTCCGTTATGGTCCTGTAGGGTTTTGCATCCGGGTTCTTGCGGGGATCATTGCTGTAGAGCGCGTCGATGTCGCTCAGCATGATCAGGAGATTGGCGTCTACCTTACTCGCGATGTAGGCGCTCAACGTATCGTTGTCGCCAAAGGCCGAGCCGATTTCTGCGGTGGAAACCGAGTCGTTTTCGTTGAAAATCGGTATGACACCAAGCGAAAGGAGCGTCTCCACCGAGTTTCTCAAGTTGAGGTAGGAGCGGCGCTTGGCCAGAACATCCGATGTGAGGAGCACCTGTGCGACCTTTACCCCGCAGGCTGCAAAGGCCTCCCGGTACTCCTGCATCAGAAGCGGCTGACCGATGGCGGCGCAGGCCTGGCGCATTGCAATGCTCGTCACACGTTCGGTGATGCCAAGCTCACCGGCGCCCATCCCGATAGCGCCGGAGGAGACGATGAGCACCCGGTGGGCCTCGTGTACGGCAGAAATCTGTTCACAGATATCACGAATGTACTCAGAGTCCACGTTCACCCCGGCGGCAAGACAGTGGGTGCCGATTTTAATGACGATACGGGATGTATCGGAAAAACTACGCATGTTCAATTGGCCTGTGTGAGAAACTTTTCGCGTTCGGTCCGGAATAGTCGGCAACGATCTGTCCGTCGCCGTAGAGCTTCCACTTGTAGATGAGCAAGCCTTCTATACCGACGGGACCTCTCGCGTGAATCTTTCCTGTCCCGATACCCACCTCGGCGCCCAGCCCGTAGCGGTAACCGTCTGAAAAGCGGGTGCTGCAGTTCCAGAACACATTCGCCGAGTCGACGGCGTTCATAAACCGTTCGGCGGTTTGCCTGTCTTTGGTGATGATGGTATCGGTGTGATGCGAGCCGTGGAGGTTTATGTGGTCCACCGCATCGGAGAAGCCGTCGACCACCTTAATAGAAAGAACAAGATCGAGGTACTCGGTCTCCCAATCGGTATCGTCGGCAGATTCAATATCGATGATACGTCTGGTTTTTTCACAGCCTCGCAGGGTTACACCCACCTTTTCCAGAGCGGTTTTGAGCCGCGGCAGCAGCTGTCTGGCGATATCACGGTGGACGAGCGCCGTCTCCAATGCATTACACACCGCGACGTATTGGGTTTTGGAATCGACGATGATGTTCACCGCCTTCTCTATTTCAGCATCGGAATGAACAAAAGCATGACAGACACCGTCGGCGTGGCCGAGCACGTGAATATTCGTATTGTCCATGATGTATTTCACAAATGCGTTCGAGCCGCGGGGAATGATGAGATCCACCGTGGAATCGAGTTTGAGCATCTCACCAATCTCGGCCCTGGTTTCTACGAGCCCGATCCAGCCGTCGGGTATTCCCGCAGATTGGGCGGCGCCGCCAATTGTCTCCGCCAACGCGCGATTGGTATGTGCCGCTTCAGAGCCGCCTTTGAGGAGCACCGCATTGCCGCTTTTCAGACACAGCGATGAAATCTGCACAAGCGCGTCAGGCCGTGATTCGAATATCACACCAATCACACCGATAGGACAGGCAACCTGGTAGAGCTCCAAGCCTTCATCGAGCTCGCGGGCGGAAATGACCCGGCCCACCGGATCCGGCATATCCCGGAGCGCTCGAATGCCGGCGCACACATCGGAGAGTTTCTGTTCGTCAAACTTGAGCCGCTTTTGCAGAGGCGCTGCAAGATTGTTTGCTTTGGCTGCATCCAGATCCCTTGCGTTCGCTTCGAATATAGAAGCCGCCCTGGCTTTGAGCTCGTTTTCAATCGCCTTTAGCCCGGAGTTTCTCAGACTTCCTTCGGTTGACGCTAATCTGTGCGAAGCCTTCTTGGCCGCGAGGGCTTTTCCGCTCATATCATTCATTGTTCAAACCATCCGCATATAATTGTAATTCAGGCCGCCCCGCAATGTTAATCCCTCTGAATCGAGGCCGTTTGCGACGCTACATGCATACTATATGTAGCGTATGCCATCGACGCATGGAGGTTGCGTGACGGCCTCAATCGTTTTTCCCTGGTTCTGCGTAGTATCCACGTAGCCTTTCGGGAAGGAGCTCAGCAATACGACGCATGATTTCATCGGTTACCATCCGCCTCTCCTTTCGATTCAATCCCGCTTTCTCAGCATCGATGGTGAACGGTGCACCCACCTTTACGGTAATCCTCGTGCGCTTCAGCGACGACAGGTTCTTCCAGAACGATTCTCCCCCAAAATGGGCCAGCGGATACACCGGGAGCCTTGTCTCTACTGCAAGCAGCGCAATACCCGGAAAACCGGGGTTCAGCCTGCCGTTACCGCTCCGGGTACCCTCAGGGGCAATGATTAGTATTTTGCCCTCCGCAAGAGCTTCTTTTGCCGCCAGGACAGCTCGTCTGTCCACAAATCCGCGCTTGATAGGTATTCCCTGCCACAAATTCCCCAAGAATGCAAAGAACGGGTTGTTCCAGTTTTCCACTTTCACCAGCGCGGTCATTTTCCTCGGCATCAGAAGGATGTACAGGAGCGGCACCTCGAGGAAGTTGATATGATTGATAACCAGGAGGAACGGTCCCTCCTTCGGCAGCTTTTTTAGCTCGCCCGCATCAATTCTGCACAACGCAGTGATAAGTATTCTCACAATCCAGAATACCGTGTAACGCACCAGCTTCACGACGGTGAGTATATCCGGATGCTACTTCCAAAATCAACGCACTGGTAAAAGCGGCGTCATATGTGGCTGATGGAAATGTTTTCACCCCTTCGCTTTTAGAGCACTTATGTCTATGATGTGCGAGGATCGATTCTGTTGGCGAGGAAGGATATGGATTTTGAGTGGACCTTTTTCCTGAACTTTGGCGTCATCTCGATAGCCCTGCTTGCCGCGACTTTTCTCAGAGCAAAAGTCGGCTTCTTTCAGCGATTTCTCATTCCGAACGCGCTTACCGCCGGGTTCATGCTGCTTCCGTTTTTCAATTACGCCGCTCCGCTTATTGGACTGTCTCAAGCGAGTCTGGAATCGCTCATCTATCACCTGTTGAGCCTGTCATTTATCTCGATGAGCCTGCGAAAACGGGACGGTAAAGCATTCAGCAAGTCCATTTTTTCGACCTCCACGATGATCGTCTCGTCGCTGACGATTCAGGGAATCATCGGTTTTGGCCTCACCTTCCTTGCAATCCTCACATTTTTCCCTGATCTGTTTCCATCCTTTGGCCTGTTTATACCGTTGGGATTTGAGCTCGGACCGGGGCAGGCGATGTCTATCGGCCTCGGCTGGCAGAAATTGGGGTTTGAAGGCGGAGGAACCATCGGGCTTACCTTTGCGGCATTCGGCTTTCTCTGGGCCTGTTTTGGTGGCGTGTTTCTTATCAACCTGGGGATCAGGAAGGGCTGGCTTGGTGAAAAGCAGGCCCAAGCTTTGAAAAAGAGCAAGGTCCGTTCGGGGGTCGTCAAAGAAGGCGAGCAAAAAAGAGCAGGTGCGTTGCTCACCACCGAATCCGAAGCGATAGACACGATGACGATAAACGCCGCCGTTGTGGCGGGCGTTTACTTGATTACCTATCTCTTTCTCAAGTTGATAACCTGGCTGCTGGGATTTGTCGGACCGCTTGGTCAAGAACTGGCGATCAATCTGTGGGGGCTCTCCTTTGTCTTCTCCGCGGTACTCGCATTGGTCGTGAGAAGAATCATGGATGTTCTGGGAGTGAGCGTTATTCTCGACAACGGATCGCTGACAAGGATAAGCAGCTTTTCGGTGGATTTGCTCGTGTGCGCTTCCGTTGGCGCAATTTCGCTTGCCGTGCTTTTCAAAAACTTGATCCCGCTTGTGACCATGGTTGTCGTCGCGGGAGCGGCAACCATGGTGTATACGCTCTGGATTTCCTCGCGGGTTTTCAAAGACCACAAGTTTGAGCGAGCCATCATGCTCTACGGTGCTTCAACCGGCACGCTTCCGACAGGACTGGCATTGTTGCGGGTAGTGGATCCCAATTTTGAGACGCCGGTGGCGACCGATTACATGTACGGATCGGGCATCGCTTTTTTTCTCGTTATACCGTACATTCTTTCAATAAATCTCCCGGCGTACGGGTTTGCCAGGAGTGATCCGTCTCGGTATTTTATTATGGTAGGGTTGCTCGCCGCCTATCTCTTGGCGGTTGTCATCGCACTGAGAGTGCTTGGCGGCAAATTCCGGCATCCCCGCCGTATTTGGA
>CAZHXC010000008.1:10789-13793 GCA_964536145.1 uncultured Spirochaetales bacterium
CGACGCATTCCAGGTGTCTGAGTACATAGCTCAAGAGCAAATTGGGTAAGGAGAAGAGTTTTGCGAGTATCAATAGCTTATAGTAAAGGAAGGCTGGAGGTGGATTTGCCGGCCGACGCAAACGTTCGTGTAGTGGAGCCGTCCTTTGTAGAGGGCTTGGCTGATGAGCATGCAGCCGTACGTCAGGCGGTCCTGAACCCCATCGCCTCCACAAGCCTCGCGGAGGTAGTGTCGCCGGGAGACAAGGTCGGCATCATTTTCAGCGATATTTCACGGCCGACGCCGTATCCGGTCATTCTTCCACCGGTGCTCGAGGTTATCGAATCGGTCAAAGACGTTGAGATCGTGCTGTTCAACGCCACGGGAACCCACCGGTCGAATACACAGAAAGAGCTGGAGTCCATCCTGGGACCGGAGATCGCTTCCCGCTACAGGATTGTTCAGAACGACTGTACCGATGCTGAGTCCCATCGTGTGGTAGGGACTACTTCTACCGGCAACGAAATAGCGGTTCTCTCCGAGTTTCTCGATTGCGATGTGCGCATTCCAACCGGTTTTATCGAGCCCCACTTTTTTGCCGGATTTTCAGGTGGCGGAAAGGCGGTAGTTCCGGGGCTCTCAACACTCGACACCATCATGCGGAACCACAGTGCCGGTTACCTCGATGATCCCAAGGCGGTCTGGGGTATAACCGATGGGAACCCCCTCTGGATGGAGCTCCGGGAAGCGGCAAAGATGGCTGAGCCGTTGTTCCTGCTCAACGTTTCACTCAACCGGGACAAGCGCATCACGGCTGTTTTTGCCGGGCATATCGACAAGGCGCACACCGAGGGGTGTAAGTATGTGAAGGAACATGCTATGGCTCCGGTTGACGAACCGTTCGATATTGTTATCACCGGCAATTCGGGATACCCGCTTGATCTCAACATGTATCAGGCCGTAAAGGGCATGAGCGCCGCGGGGCAGGTGACAAAGCCGGGCGGAACGATCATCGTTGCCGCTGATTGTTGGGACGGTATACCGGCACACGGAAAGTATGGTCAGCTTCTCACCTCCGCACAATCCACCGGCGAGCTCCTCGAGCTGGTCCGGAAGCCGGATTTCAAAGAGCAAGACAGCTGGCAGGCGCATCTGCACGCGCTTCTCTGTGAAAAGTTCGATGTGCATTTCTACAGCGATAACCTCTCCGATGAGCAAATTGAATCGGCATTCATGAAGCCCTGCAGAAATATTCGGAAGGTTGTTGAGCAGATTATGGAGGAGGCGGACAGGCCGGTGGAGATCTGTGCGCTGCCCGAAGGACCACAGACTATTCCGTATGTGAGGTAAGAAATATGAAGATCGATCCCGGAAAGAGGGCAATCACTTACAAGTACGAACGGTATGATGATTATAAAATCATCTATGCAAACGGCGCCGTCGGCGGAGTGACTCCAAGGGGTGAGATACTGTTCGACCTTTTTATCGAGTTTGTGGGAGCGCCCGATGAGACCGTACATTCGGTAACCCCCGATGGCCTGGGGCCTGAGATTGGCCGCACGCCTGAAAAACCGCCGTTTACCCGGCAGTCACAGGTGGGGGTTGTCATGACTCCCGGCCAGGCGAAGTCCTTGGGCTACTGGCTCATCAATCAAGTCGAAAATATGGAGCGTAAGAGAGAAGGGCAGGGACCGGAAAATGGACCCGGCACGGGAGATAAGCCCCCAGTGCACTAGCCGCGGCGCTTGCAAGGAGGACCGCCACGCAATTCACCGGATTTTCTCAAGGCCTTTTTGACTTTCTCAACGATCTTGCCGCCAATAACAACAAAGAGTGGTTTGCAGAACACAAACAGCGGTATATCCGATACGCAAAGGAACCGTCGGTTGAGTTTGTAACAGCAATGAAAGAGAAACTCGCGGGAATCAGCCCGAGCTACATCGCCGATCCAAGGACAAACGGTGGTTCGATTTTTAGGATCTACCGGGATACCCGCTTTTCAAAAAACAAGCTGCCCTACAAGAAGAATATCGGGTTCCAGTTCAGGCATATCGCCGGAAAGGACGCTCACGCCCCGGGCTACTATGTCCATATACAGCCGGGTGACAGCTTTGCAGGCGGTGGGATATGGCTTCCGCCTACAAAGGTCTTGAACCGGATCAGAGACGCTATGATTCGGAATACCGACGAGTGGCTGAAGATCAAGCAGTTTATTGCAGAGAGCAGCGATGTTTCGTTTATCGAAGGCGACAGACTGAAGCGCCCGCCCCAGGGCTATCCTTCGGACCATCCGATTATTGAAGATCTCAAGTGCAAAACCCTCTTTGCCGGGCGTTCTTTCACAGATAAAGAAGTCACTTCAGAACGGTTTATCGATGAAGTAGAAGCGGTTCTTCTCGACGTTGTACCCCTCATGCGTTTTATAAACGAGGCGCAGGATTTGAGTTTCTAATCGATATGCCGCTTTCTCACTACCTTCTGTTGTCAGGCATCACGCTGTTTGCCGCGTTCGTTCAGGGCCTGTCCGGGTTTGGATTTACGCTTATCGTGATGAGCTTTTTCACCATCTTTCAACCGGTGGATGAATCCGCCGTGCTCGCGACGATTCTGGTACTGCCAATCGTCGCAGTGAATCTCTACTTTGTAAGGGAGTATATCAGCTTCAAGCGGGTCGTCCCGGTACTCATCGCGATGGTGATAGGACTACCCATCGGTATTCTCGGTCTCGTCCGGCTGAGCGAAAACATCCTCCTGCTCGGTCTGGGTGTTTTTGTCCTCGCTACCCTCGCTTTAAACGAATTGTCGGCAAGGGGAAAAACCAGAAACGGGAACGTGCCCGTTGCGGCAACCGCGGGATTGCTGAGCGGTATGTTCGGCGGGGCTTTCGCCGTTAGCGGTCCGCCTCTGGTTCTCTACTTTTCTGTCACCGTGGAGGAGAAACGCACCCTCAAGGCATGCATGCTCTTCATCATGCTCGTCCAGGTCATCCTCCGGCTCATTCTTTTCTTTGTCTCCGGCGTTGCCG
>CAZHXC010000008.1:13803-19753 GCA_964536145.1 uncultured Spirochaetales bacterium
GCCTGGTTGGAGCAAAGCTCTTCAACCGGGTGCCTTCTGCGTGGATACGGAGAATTGTCCAGCTCCTGCTTGTCGTATCGAGCACAGTACTCATTGTGAGGGCCGTGTAAGAGTTGACTGGCCGTTCGTTTCCGGCCACCGTGGCCGCTCCCCTTATTGTGATTACTTTTGTCATAAAACCTTAGCCGTGATATACTACCGTGATTCCACCAACCGAGGGATAATATGAAAGTATTGATTATCGATGATTCGGGAGTCATGCGTCGTATTCACACGAATGTACTTCGCGAGAACAATATTGACGATTCCGGTATCTTTGAGGCGGCGGACGGCGTGGCTGCCTATGAGATTGCTCAGAAGGAGGAGATAGACCTCTTTCTCGTGGACTGGAATATGCCAAGGCTCGACGGTCTGGAGCTGGTGAAGAAGCTCAGGTTTATGGACAAGTACGCTCAGACACCGATCGTTATGATTACTTCGGAGGCGGCACGGTACAACGTGGTGGACGCAATAAAGGCCGGTGTTACGAATTATGTGGTAAAGCCGATTCACGGAAACGTCCTCTGGGACAAGATAAAAGACTACATCAAGAAGGATTGAACCGATGAAGGTAAAGTACATCAACCCGTTTCTTGAAGCATCGGTCAACCTGTTCAAGACATATCTCGGTTTGAGCGTAAAGGCCGGTAAGCCTTCCGTCCTCGAAGACCCGCAGGCCTTGAGCGAGGTTTCCGGCATTATCGGTCTTGCCGGTGAAACAGTAGGGGCGGTGGTCTTGAGCTTCTCACGTGAAACGGCAATAGGGATGGTTTCACGGATGGAAGGAAAGGAGTACAAAGCCCTCGGCAAAGAGGTGATTGACGGGGTCGGAGAGCTCATTAACATCATCGCCGGTAACGCAAAACAGGGACTTATGGATTTCAGGATCGAAATTTCCCTTCCCGGCGTCATTACCGGTTCAACCTACAGGATTCACTGGCCCGAAGGGATTCCCGTTGTCTCGATACCCTTTACATCGGATATCGGCCCTTTCACGGTGAACGTTTCACTTCGTGATATCGCTTGAGGTGAAGATATGACTATACGCTCAATCCGGGTAAAGGTGGTTTCTGCAATCATTATAGTGCTTGCCGTCAGCGTTGGTGTTTCAATCTACATCACCGTCACGAATCAGCGCTCGAACCTGCTTGATGAGACCCGAATACACCTGAGAACCACAGCCGAGGTATTAAACAACGTTATCCGCAACATCATGCTGAGTGGAGAAGCTCCAATCGCGACGGGTACCATGACCGATATCCAGGGAATAGAAGAGTTCAGCGATGTCGAAATATACAGAACCGACGGATCGAACGCGTTTCACGACAACGCTACCATTGACGAGGTAAACGATTACTTAGGTGAAAACTACTTTGAACCGACCGAACGGGTGGAAATCCGGCTCATCGATAACGATAATTTTGATAGAGTGCTCGCAACCAACACCCCGGTTGCGATCGAGACCCCCGCAAACAGAACCTTTGAATACTACTTCCCCATATTGAATTATGCGGATTGCAGGGCCTGCCACGGTAACACCGGCTTCATCAGGGGTGTGGCCCACTACGAGGTTTCGACCGATCGTATCTACGCACAGATAGCCGGCGCAAGAAACACGTTGACTATCTTCTTTGTCGCCTCCGGGCTCGTAATCGCCGCACTGCTCGTTATCATGCTCAGACGCATTATCATCAATCCGCTTCTTGCCATTGGTACTGCGGTTGAGGAGGTTGGCGGCGGTGACCTCGATGTTACCGTCCATGCCAAATCCGATGACGAGATTGGCGCGCTTGCGACCGAGATCAATGAGATGATCGGAGGCTTGAGGGATAAGAACCGGCTCGAGATTGAGAACAGCATTATCGAGACGCGAAACAGGGAGAACCGGAAGTATCTCGAGAATATCAACGAGGGTTTGCTTCTCCTCGATGCGGATCAGCGGATCAGCGAGCAATACTCGACCTTTCTTGAACGTCTGTTTGGCACGAAAGAAGTCGAGGGGAGGATCTTTTCCGAGTTTATCTATCCCGATGAACCGGAAAACTCGGATCTCCGTCAGGAGCTCGATGAGTTTATCGATATGATTTTTACGAACCTGCAAACCGATATGGATATGATTATGTCGATCAACCCGCTGGAGAACAAAACGCTCGTGGTGCATGATAACGGCTCGCGGCGTGAAATTGTGATCAATGCGAGCTTCCTCAGGATCATGGGCGGGAAGCAGGTTGAAAACGTGATGGTCATCTTTGAAGACAAGACCTCATTGGTGCGTGCAGAGCGGGAGCTCGAGTCTGAAAGATTGCGGAGCGAAACCGAAATCGAACAGATTCAGGCCATCCTGAAATCGGGACCGGAGTCTTTTATCGAGTTTGTCGATGATGCCGGGGAGGTGCTCCGGTACCTCGAGGAGAGCATGCACTCTCTCGATGAGGAGGACACGCTCCATGAAATGTTCAGAAAACTCCACTCGCTGAAAGGTGTGGCGAGATATATGGAACTGAGAAGTCTTGCCGCCACCCTCAACGATACAGAAGAGATAATCGCCGCGGTACGCGACGGTTCCCGGCAGACTGACGATAACCTCCGCTCTGAGATCGAGGCCTGTTTGGCGACACTTCGATCGCAGGTAGAGGGTATAAGAACGATAAATGAGAGCTTCAGGCAGTTTGCCGGTGCAGGTGGCGCCGGCGCAGTTGGCCCCGGTGCTGATTCCGTGAGAGGTGTCGGTTCACTGCTGGAGAATCTGAAGAATATGGCCGTCACTATCGGCGAAGAGCTCGGCAAATCAGTACGGGTAACGACACACACTGAAATTGAATCGCTTCCTAAGCTCAAGCAGCTACGCGATCCGCTTATTCACCTCGTGAGAAATTCTCTTGACCACGGTATCGAAGACGGTATCGAGCGGATCTCAAAGGGCAAGCCCGAGGAGGGCCACATCGATATCAAAGTGTTGCGTCCGGAGCCGGAGCGGTGTGTTATAGAAATCAGTGATGACGGCGCCGGGATCGATTTTCACGCGGTACAGCGACGGGCGGTGGAGCTGGGGATTCTAAAAACCGATGCTGAGCCGACAAACGCGCAGTTACTCAAAGTGCTCTTTCTGCCCGCCTTCACCTCACGTGCAACGGCATCGGAGAT
Organism: uncultured Spirochaetales bacterium; assembly: GCA_964536145.1. Classification (GTDB taxonomy): domain Bacteria; phylum Spirochaetota; class Spirochaetia; order ARS1246; family ARS1246; genus JAFGHN01. Next base: position 16,987 of record CAZHXC010000008.1, read on the forward strand.
ATCTGGTCGCGGGGTTGGACTGAACGCCGTACATTCGGCGGTAAACGAGCTTGGCGGCTCGATCTCCATTGCCACAAAGAAGGATGCGGGCACCAAGTTCTCGCTGAAGGTTCCGATAGCGCCGGTAGGCGGGGAGGAAACATGAAAGGGTTCGCCATTGCAGTAGTAGCGTTTGCAGTTGTAACTATCCTGCTGTCCTGTCAGAGGCAGGAAGAGCCGGTCTTTGCGCCGCTCTCAGCTGATGAGATATCAGGAGCCGCGCTCTGGGAACGGATTACCGAGGATTACCCGTACGCCGACTATTCCTACTGGCCCGGACACGAGGGCATTAAGGCCGGACAGGCGCCCCACGGGGCGCTTCACCGGATCTACGTGAACAGAACCCTCCTCGAAGGACTGCCTGTTGCAGACAGCGTTGCTCCAAACGGCTCGATCATCGTGAAGGACAATCTCACCGCTTCGAGAGAACTCGCAGTAGTTACGGTGATGGCAAAGGTGCAGGGCTACAATCCTGAGGCGGGTGACTGGTTTTGGGCGAGATACGGGCCTGATGGTTCGATTCAAGCTGAAGGAAAACTGAACGGGTGCATCACCTGCCACGAGGGAGTAGCAGACAACGATTATGTTATTGTCCGGAGACTCGACGAGCCGCTCAGGGATTAGTCAGGGCGTTCCGTATGGCGTGCACCAGTTGGATCCGGTTGTTGACACCCAACTTTCTGTAGATGCTTTTAATGTGAGATTTGACCGTATTGACCGAGATGAAGAGAAGGTCGGCTATCTCTTTATTCGTTTTCCCTTTTATTAGCAGCCCGGCAATTTCTCTTTCCCGCTCAGAGAGGTCTTCCCGCTTTGACAGGAGCGCATCACCAAGGGGGCCCGGATCGGTTTCATACTCCCTGAAGTAGTGACGGCTGATAAACAGATAGAGCTGAATTGCAAAAATCGAAAAAACGGCGTAACCGAGCTTGAAGGAATGGTCACTGAAGAAGACCAAATCGAGCGGAAAGAGGACAATGAGAGGGAGAAAGGTGATTGCTATACCTCTGAGCAACCCTTCCTCTTCCCTCCCCCTTGCCGCTTTGAGGTGAAAAAGAGCCACAAAGCCGTGAAGGATCATCAGCGAGCTCGCACCGGAAAAGTAGTTGTTGACGGCAAGAGGGAGGGTTTCCGACCAGTCACCGCCGCCAAAGAGAAAAACAAAGAAAAAACTCAAGAGCAGAAAGAGACCCAAAGCAAAGTACATGATTTGGATACCGAGGTAGCGCAACTTCTGATAGATGGGAAGCAACCTGAGCAGGTAACGGCTCAGGTTCAAGAGAATTACCGCGGTGAGCAGCACCGTGGATATGGTTGCAAAAAGGGAAAACTCTTCATAGTTGTAAAGGGAAAATGTTGAGATCCTCCCGAGGTAGGTGATAAAGGCGGAAAGTCCCATCTGGAGGGTGAGAGGGACAAGGATCAACAGGAGGTCTTTTGAGTTCCTGTCCCTCGACCTGATGTAGAGAAGCAGACAGAGAATGGTAATCGAGAATACTAAGGATGTCGTAAGGTAGAGCAGGATATCGGTAACGACGAACAAAGACCACTTCCTTGGCCGTTTTCTCTATCTTAGTACATATCCACCGGATGCGTCAGCAGAGAGGACGGGTCTTGTATGCCCGCCGGAGGAACCGGGATCGTCGGGAACCCGATCTATTTATAGGATTTTCTCAGATCCTGAATATGCCTCGTCAATTTTCAACGCCGCCGCAGCGTGGCCGGGATGTTTTTCCGGATTCCATTGCTTCCGCTGTCGATATTCTTGCGCGTTTTTTCAAAGTAGTTGTCCGCGATGAGTATCGTACTGTCGTCGTACTTACTCACACAAGTGGCGTAAATGGCATTTGGAGCACCGGAGGTGTTTACTGTTGTGAAGACTATTGGTCCTTCTTTTGTTTCCCATGCTTTGTTGATTGATTCAGGTAGCTTGGCCATGAGTTACTCCTCTTTGTTGTTATCGTGCAGCAATGTGGCACAAGCTACCCATCAAGTCTATCTTTTTGAGGATGATTATCAATAAATCCGCCCAAATAGACGCGCCAACTAAACGCGCCTAAAAGGTGTAGGTGAGAGACATTTCGATGTTGTCATTATCGTCCCACACTTCAAACAGGCTCGCTTTAGAGCTGCTTCCGCCAAAAACCTGTCCTGATATACTCAGCTCCAGGTCATCGAGAATATTCCAGCGGTACTCCGGGATGATCATATACCCCTCTTCTTCTATGGCGTAAATCCCGCTCAGACGAATCTTCATCGTCTCCATTGCAAAAGGGATGTCAACGGAGCCAACAATCGTGTTTCTGTGGCTCGTGTCGGAAATCATTCTGTCAACATCGGTATCTGAATCATCAGGAAAGTCAAAAACATATGCGCCGGTCATTTGTACGCTCAAGAATACGCTCGTCCCGGGCACCGTCAAATCAAACCCGCCGAGATATACCAACCGGTGGTTGTAGAGCTCGGGCTCTTCGCCTGCCGTGTCTTCTGTAATCCAGAAGCCCGATTCACCCCGAAAGGTGAAGGGGCCGGCGGCGGCAGCGGCTTCGATACCGGCGAGATGCGCCCTGGTCAGAACCATGGTGACAACGGTCTCGTATTGTGTCGGATCGAGCGGGTTGGTACCTGTAAACACGGTTTCTATATTGTATCCCGGCTCCTGCATAAAGCCGTAGTAGTAGAGAGCGCCCAGATCGACGGGCCCGATGGTCCCTGTCAGACGTGCGGC
>CAZHXC010000009.1:0-19460 GCA_964536145.1 uncultured Spirochaetales bacterium
ACTGTTCGTGATAATTGCTGCACTCAGGGTAACGAGAGGCGATTTCACCGTCGTGCCGATTCTGTTCACGGACATATAATAGCCGCGATTGATATCTTCCTTGGAAAAAAGCTCGAGCTTTTCCTGATCAAAGCGCCTGCAAATATGCACGACGACTTCTTCAGTGAGCATCAAATCGGCGACGGCAATAAAGTCATCACCGCCTATATGACCAATTCTGACTTTCCCTGCGTGCTCCTGTGAAAACTCGCTGAGGGTACGCGCGAGCAATTTAATCATATCATCACCCGCAGCATAGCCGTAGCAATCGTTGTACTCTTTGAACTTATCCAAATCGAAGTAGACAATGGAATAGGCATCCTGAACAACGGCCTTGCTCATCCACTCACCGATGATCATGTTACCGGGAAGCTGTGTCAGCGGATTTGCGCTTGCGGCAAGCCGTATTTCGGTGTCAAACGCACGCAACAACAACTGCTGCATCGTAATGGTGCCCGTCAGCTCACCTTTGTCATTCGTCAGAACAATCGGATCATACAGATTATCCTGATCCCTCGCCATAGCCAGTTTGCTCAGGATTCGGAGGTCCATATCCTCCTGACCAATGAGCATCTCTTTCTTGGCAAGTTCCTGAATGGGTTTCTCCGCGTACACCGCATAGCCGTATTGACCACCCATTACCGAATAAAAATGATCGCGCGTAATCAAACCGACGGGTTGTTTGCCGGATAGTACAACCAGATGCGTAATCGAGCGGTTTCGTCTGAGTTCGGTTTCCACTTCCCTGCAGGTCTTGCCGTTTACCTGGATAACATGCGGATACACCACCATTCTCAACGCGGAAATGTCGACGGAGTACTGGTGGTGACGATGGTCGGCGATCAGACCCTTCAGTTCGTTTACCACACCCACCGGTATCGGCTCCGGTTGGGGTGCGGGTTTTCCGAGCAAGTATCCCTGGACATAACGGATGCCGAGTCTGAACACGGTTTTCAGCTCATCCCAGGTTTCCACACCTTCGGCAATGACTTTACTGCCAACGCTGTCCGCAAAACGGCATACCGCCTGCAACAGCTTCTGCTTGTAAGAGCTCTGATCGATTCCCCGGATGATCTCCTTATCGATCTTCATAAAATCCGGCGTCACGGTTACGAGGGTGATCAATCCGCTGTGACCGGAACCGAAATCATCGACGGCTATGTGAAATCCCTGTGACATGTAGTAGCGGACTATCTTCTCGAAGTCTTCAAAATCATTGACCGCCGCGGTTTCCGTAATCTCTAAAACGATTTTTGAATGGTCTAAGCCCAGAGAATCCACGCTTGAAATCGTAAACTCCTCCTGAAAGTCAGGATCGTTAAATACCTCCGGGCTGATGTTGATGAAAAAATGCTTGTTCTTCTGGAGTTCGTCTGAAAAGCTTGTGATCTTGTGAAGGGCCGCCATACGACACGACATCTCCACCTCGGCGCTGATCCCCCACTCAGCCGCCTTGGTAAACAGTTGCTCGGGAGAGAAAAAGGGACCTGTCCCCCGTGCAAGCATCTCATAGCCGAAGATTTCACCGGAATAGAGATCTACTATCGGTTGCGCATATGCGTCTACCTGTAGCTCGGCAACCATTTTCCTCAAGTTCTCCTTGGTCAACTCCTCAATCGCTATTGCCTTCACTTGCGCAGGACCTCCACATGGCTGTCTCATCCCCTAACACAAGAGCGTAACCCACGAATATAAAAGGAGTGTTAGCACACTCTTTTTTACAGGAACTACACAAAAAAAATGACTACCGTTTGTACTGCACGAGAAGGAAATTATCACTTGTCTTTTGAGCATTTATTTGCTAACATATGAACATATGTTCATTCGTTTTGCGATTGGAGCGTTGAAGTGACCGGTGTAGCGTCATGCAATCTGACAAATGATGAAGTCCAGGTTCTTTCAAAAGCTTTTCCGCCTGATGAGGTTGTTCAGGATCTCTCGGCCTTTCTCAAAGTGTTTGGCGATCCGACGAGGATGAGAATTCTCTTTCTCCTGCGGGAGCGGGAACTCTGTGTGCATGATGTGTGCGCGGTATTGAAGATGCAGCAGGCAACCGTCAGCCACCAGCTGAAGATTCTACGGCAGGCCCGGTTGGTTCGTTATAGAAAGGACGGGAAAATGGTGTTTTACACGATAAACGATAACCATATTGACGCCATCCTGAAACTTGGTCTCGAACATGTTGAGGAGTAGCGGATGTTCTTTACGTATGTAGTCGACTACTGGAAATCCGTCGCTGAGCTGTTTATCGAGATGGCTCCATATTTACTGCTTGGTATGACCATCGCGGGTATACTCTATGTGGCCATAAGCAAACGTTTTGTGGCGCGGCACATCGGGGGGCATTCGTTCCTGTCGGTCGTAAAAGCCGCGGTATTCGGCGTGCCGCTGCCGCTCTGCTCCTGCGGCGTTCTTCCAACTTCGGTCTATCTGAAGGATTCGGGAGCTTCAAAGCCTGCAGTTCTGTCGTTTCTTATCGCAACCCCTCAAACAGGGGTAGACAGTATCATCGCAACGTATGGCATGCTCGGCCCCTTTTTTGCCTTTTTCAAGGCGCTGTCGGCGCTCGTATTGGGCGCCATTGGGGGAGCGGTCGGTCTGATTACGGGAAAAAGGGAACATACTGAGGAACGTGCCAATCAGGATACTGGTGTTGATAGCAGAGAAATGAGTTTGGCAGAGAGGGCGAAGACGATGGTAAACTACGCGTACGTGGAGTTTGTCGACTCAATTGCCCTGCGTTTTGTCATCGGACTGCTCATTGCCGGTTTAATAACTCTTGTGATCCCTGATGATTTCTTTGCAGAGACCAGTTTTGCAAGCGGTCTTCCGGGGATGCTACTCATGATTGCAATCGGCACACCTCTGTTCGTATGCTCGACCTCCAGCCTTCCCATTGCGGTTGCACTCGTTGCAAAGGGCTTCTCGCCCGGTGCGGCATTTGTATTTCTCATTGCCGGACCCGCTACAAACGCGGCAACCATAGCAATCCTCTGGCGGGTGCTGGGCAAGAAAACATTAGCCACCTATCTCGGCACCATCATGGTTGGCGCGGTTGGTATGGGGTTCCTGTTGAATCTGCTGCTCCTGCAGTGGCAGGGATTGACGCCGGCTTTGTTTGCCGAAAATCTTCAATACATCCATGATGACGTATTCGGAGACCACTGGACGAGCTATATTCTCCCGGCTGTCTTCTTTGCCCTACTTCTCTTCTCGTTCCTGAAAAAAACAGGTCTGTTCAAAATGCGTGGTGGTGAAGAGGCGGCCTGCGATATCGTGCAGAGAGATGAGGAATCGCAAAACAACTTACAGAAAATTGAAACAAAGGAGATTGATATGGGGAAGTTACGGGTCAAAGTATCCGGGATGACCTGCGAGCATTGCGTGGAGAACGTCAAATCGAGCATCTCGCGGATTGAAGGAGTCGACAAAGTCTCTGTCAGCCTGAAGAAGCAAACCGCTGAGGTCAAAGGGGATGTAACGCTCGAGGAAGTAAAGGACGCGGTCGAAGCGGTCGGCTACAAGGTGAAAGAGTAGTCGATCCGGTAGGTCAGGCTCAAGATGGGAATAGGGATGAACGCCTCATCGGCAGTGTCGCGTTCGGTACCGGTAATTGAGGCTGCCCTCAACCATAATCCCTCGAAATCGTGGTTGTCCCGCCGCTACATATAGCGCTACGGCGCTTTAAGCAACTCTACATGTAGGGTTATGAAGCGGTCAAGTCTCACGTTCCGAGGTTGTGAGACAACCACAGTTGTCACATTGTTGTCCGGCTCTCCCTAAGAGGCGAGGAGATAGGGAAGAAGCACACCCGCTTGCAGGTTCTCCAGCCGTGACAACCCTGCAAAAGAACCGACTGAAAGCGCAAAGTTATCGACAGGCGACAGAATAGCTCGCGGTAACGGCGATGATCTCCTCATCCGCAATGTGAAACCCCGTGGGCATGACGATGGGCCGGTTCAACGCCGAATCCTGAAAAAAAGTTCCTTTCGTTATCGCCTTATTGTACGTGATAGTGGTACCGCAAGAATCCATTCCTTCCTATGTTGACAAGTATTGAAGCACAGGCAAACATCCTTGAGAGCATCAGGATGATTCACATTACGCTTTGGCTGAACATAGTCGCTCTCGCCGCTTTCTTTGCCGCGGTTTCACTCGCGCTGCTCTCTTGGATACACAAGCCTTACGTCTGGGTCAAAATCTTCCTCTGGTATCTTGCATCTCTCGCGTTATACCAGTTTGTATTTACCTTTTATTTCTTTGCACGGCTCTACGTTGACGGGATACCACAGGTATTTCTTAACGGACTCCTCATCGTACAGGCAGCGCTTTCAACGGTATCAGTACTGCTGCTGCCGCTCTCAATCTGCAAGCTTCTCTGTGTAAAAGTCACCCCTGCTCGTGCGGCGGCAATTGCATTTCCCGTCGCATGTATGATTGTGGCTATGCCGATAATCCTTCGGTACGGGCTGCCTTTGTTTACAACGATAGTGAACGCGATTCTTTATACATACATTGCCGCGCTGTCGTTCTACGCTTTCATGAAAAGCAAAGCAGTCAGGCTTCCACGAGACGCAAGAGTCCTGGGTTATTTCTATCTCATCAACTCGATCTTCAATCTCCTCTTCCTGATAGACAGGCTTTTTCTCTCACTACAACTCGCTCCAGGTATCCCTGCAGTGGTCCTTTTCGTGCCGATATTTATTCTCTCCTGGGCTATCCTGTTTATCGCGTGGTTCTTTCCGGTTCCCGGCTCCGACGGGCTCCCGGTTGAGAGCTTTACGAAGAACTTCAACCTTACACGCCGGGAGAAAGATATACTGGAAAAGCTTCTCGCAGGAAAGAGCAGCAGCCGGGTCGCCGAAGAGCTCTTCATATCCGTGCGCACCGTGGATACCCACATCTATAACATATTCAAGAAATGTAATGTCTCGAGCAGAATTGAGCTCATCTCGCTAGTGAGGAAGTTCTGAGAGTTCCTGTATAGGCCGGCGCTGCTCAGTAATTCTACGTATTCGATACGATACTTCGATTTCAGTACTATTGCGGATTTTCCCGGCACCAAAAGATGCGGAATACTATCGGTACAAGAAGCGTCGGAGAGGAGCCGGCCGGATGTACCTTGGAAACATGAAGGACGTAACCGTCGTGACAGCGATTGTCGTATCGTTGGTTTGCCTGCTTTGTGCGGTGATGATTGTCGCCCTCAAGCAACGTCCGCCCTTCAATCGTGATCGGTTCAAGATGGTAGTTGTGCTGCTTTTCTTCCTGACCCTTCTTCTGACGATCTTGTATATCGTGTGAAATGGAGGCAATGATGAACGGTATCAACACAATGAATGCTGTATGTGCGGCGGCGGCGGTTTTTTTGACCGGTGGATGCATGACACAGGCACCAATTGAGGCCGTCCCGCAACCTCTAGGCCTCCATGGCACACGCTACATATCGTGGTATGCTACTTGGACTGTGTTACATGTAGTGCTGCAAACGGCCTCGATTCAGAGGGATTAACGTTTCGGGACAGCCTGAATTGAAACGGAGGTAAACGTGGTAGAAAAAAAGGATGTACAGGTGAGCACCACCACCGGAAGGTTATATGGAACAATCGATATTCCAGCTACCGATGGGCCCTATCCAGTGGTGCTCATCATCTCCGGTTCCGGACCCACCGACCGCGACGGTAACTCGCAGATGGTGAAACGACCGAACAACAGCTTGAAAATGACAGGCGCGTGGCTTGCGGAAAACGGCATTGCGGCCCTGCGGTACGACAAGCGGGGGGTCGGTGAAAGTGAAAGTGCGGCGGGCCAAATGGAAAAGACCGTATTTGAAGACATGATAACGGACGCGGAACGTTGGATTGAGCTTCTGCGGGGAGACAATCGCTTTAGTTCCATCGGTATATTAGGTCACAGCGAGGGCTCTCTCGTAGGGATGTGCGTCGCATCTCGCAAAAACGTCGATTTTTTTATTTCGGTTGCGGGCGCCGGAAGGCCGGCGGCGGAAGTAATTCGCGAACAACTCTCTTCACAGCCGGGTTTTATAAAGAAGAAGGCGTATCCGATTCTTGATGAGCTTGCTGCGGGCAGAGAAGTCGAACAAGTACCAAAACTGCTCAATAACCTCTTCAAACCCGAGCTTCAACCGTATCTCATCTCGTGGAACTCATACGACCCGGCTGCCGTGCTTGCCGGGCTCGACATACCCGTGCTCATCATCCAGGGTGAAAGGGACATTCAAACCAGCACAAAAGATGCCGAAATCCTCGCCGCGGCAAATCCGCGCGCGGAGCTTGGGGTTATCGAAGGCATGAACCATGTGTTGAAAAAAGCACCAAAGGGGCGGCTGCGGAACCTGCTCACCTATATGAAGCCAAAGCTGCCTCTCAGCGAAAACTTCACCCGGGAACTTTCAGCGTTTCTACGCAAACACAAGGTGATCTAGGGCGGCGGGAAACACCACTGCCGGAGCTCATACCACTTTAACTATGAGCGCGGAAAGGAAGCCGAGCAGTGTGGAAAAGCCCACAATAGCGCCGCGTGGTACACCGCCCGGAGCGCCACCAGCCCACCGATTGCCAGATCCGAACGAACGATGTATACTTCTTATTGTTAATAATTATCAATATTATTATTGACTTACCAACGAGGAGGAATATATGAAGAAATATGATGTAATCGTGATCGGCGCGAGCGCCGCGGGTCTGGTAGCGGCCATAACAGCACGCAGGCATTACCCGGAAAAAAGCATTCTCGTGATCAGAAAGGAAAAACTCGTACCCATACCGTGCGGCATTCCATACGCCTTTGGCGTTGTGGGGACTCCTGAAAAAAACCTCATTCCGGCGGATGACACGTTGAAGAAAAACAACATCGATGCCGCGATTGACAATGTCACAAAAATCGACACGAAAGCGAAAACCGTGACAGGTGCGTCTAATGAAGAGTTTGGCTATGATCGGTTGGTCATTGCCACCGGGTCAACGCCTGTAATACCCCCTTTCCCCGGAGTAGACAAAAAGAACGTATTTGCGGTGCAAAAGGATGTCCCGTATCTGCAGGAAGTCATCGACGCGATGGCGAAGGCAAAGAGTCTTTGCGTTGTAGGTTGCGGATTCATCGGTGTGGAGCTCGCCGAAGAATGTAGGCGTCGCTATCCTGACATGAAAATATCAATCGTTGAAATGCTCACCCACTGCCTCCAGCTCGTGTATGACGAGGAGTTCTGCACCAGAGCAGAAGAAACGCTTAAAGGTGAGAATATCTCTCTCTCCCTTGATGAAAAGGTCGAGTCTTTTGATGGCGGGGATTATGTCGAAAAGGTCAAACTCGACAGCGGGCGAGAGATCGATGTTGACATGGTGCTCTTAGGGATTGGAGCAAAGGCGAATGCCGGGCTGGCGGCCGATGCAGGACTCGAAATCGGCACTACCGGCGGAATCCAGGTTGACCGTTACATGCAAACGAACGACGATTCGATTTACAGTTGCGGGGACTGTGCGGAAAAGGTATCGTTTTTCGACGGGAAGCCATCAGGGCTCAAGCTCGCCTCAATCGCCTGCATGGAAGCGCGCATTGCCGGTGCAAACCTGTTTACTCCAAACCGTGTCAACATGGGGGTCATTGGCGTTTACTCGACGGTCCTCGGTGACTGCGCGTTCGCTGCGGCAGGAATGACAAAGACACAGGCTGAAGCTAAAAGCTACCGTGTGGTGGAAGGTGTCGCTGAATCGGTCAACCGCCATCCCGGTTGCATGCCTGGTGGCGAAATGATGAGAGTGAAACTCCTTTTTGAGGCCGGCAGTCAGGTTATTATCGGCGGCCAGGTAAACGGCGCGAAAAGTGCGGGAGAGCTCATAAACACCATCAGCGCGTGTATTCACCAGAGAATGACTGCAGGCGATATCGCAACATTTCAGATGGGTACTCACCCGGCGCTCACCGCCTCCCCCATTGCCTACCAGCTCGTCAATGCGGCTGAAGTGGCGATACAGAAGATGTCTGCTTAGGTGGTACGGCCGTCGTCAAGACGGCCGCACACCATTCACCGTCTACCGAACCAGGAGCCAGACGCCAAATCCCAGGGCGACCGCGGCGATAATGTAAAAAAGGATCACCGTACCGCGTTCCCCCAGCACTTTGATAAACGCCTTTATCTTTCCCATCTCCCAGATCGATTTAGGCTTTTTGACTGTCAGCACAACCACAACAACCGAATAGAGAATCAAGATCAGTCCCAAAAGTGCAAGCCCGTTCATTTCGAAACTCCTTTCAATACATCTGCGCACGCATCAAAAGCGCACCTTATCGATCTCGGGCGCCTGATACCAAGCGCCAAAGGGCGACGGTTTTATGTCAATCCCTGCTTTATCCGTTTTCTCAGCATGATGAAGACGAGAGCGGTAATTGCCACAACTATACCGGCATTTCTTAAGACCGTACCCCAGGTCGCTTCGTTGAGGACGATAAGGTCCATCGAATCATACGCCCAGTAGAACGGGGACCACCAGAGCACCGGATGCCATTTATCGGCGAGAAATATCCCTCCAAATATGGAGGCAAACACCGGAATGAAAATGACCTTCATGCCGGCAATCGCGCCGATGGGCTCGGTATTGGCGATGCCGATGCTGAACCCGATGATGATACTGATGAGCGCGACACTGATAAATGAAAGGGCCAACATTCCGTAATTGATGTTTTCAAATCCGAGTATCCATATCGTCCCGAAGGCTCCGAGTATCGGGGCAACAAAACCGATGATACTCTTGCCGATAACAAACTCAGGCTTGGAAATCGCCGCGACATTGATCGCCGAAAGGGTATTGCTCATCTTCTCCTCAACCAGGCTCAACGTGATGAGCATGCCCCCAAACACCGAACAGAAGATGATGAGAAAATTAGCACCCTGTTGTCTCAAGGGGGAGAGTTTCCAGCCGATGTCGGATATCCTCACCTCCGCAGGCAAAGGGAGGTTTCTGTTTTCGTAGCTGTTGAGCACCGCCTGAAGCATCTCGAGCCCCCCGCCGGTCTCGGTTCCCTGCCTGATAATCTGAAATCCCTCATCCGTCCGCACCAATCCATAGATGTCATCGGTTTTTGCTACCCGTGTTTCCAGATCCGCAACGGTATCGTGCACCTCGACGCTGCCGTAACCCTCGAGGTACTCCACCACACTTTCGCTCACCGTAGAGTCAACGGCGATATTGATCGTGGCCGAGCCCGCACCCGGGATTATAGCCCTGAGCAGGAGCGCGAGGAGAAACGGCGCGATAGTGATATAGATAATCATAAAATCACGAGTTCCGCTTTTCAGGTCTCGAAGTGTTACTGCAAAAATTCTCTTCAGCATCGTTTCCTCCTCACACGGTAAGCGTCTTCTTGAATCGATAATTGGACAGGAGAAAGAACACCACACCCGCAGCGGAAAACCCCAACACGTTCGCGTATACGTACCCCAGATCCGCGGCTTCATAAAGCGTTTCTCTGAAAGCAAACAGCATAGGATATGAGGGTAACAGACGAATAATCAGCGGTGAAAACGCCGGCATGTAATAGGAGACCGCCGCAAACGCGAGTATGATGATCGACACGTACAGCCACCCCATCGCCTTTGTCATCGAATCAAAGAAACTCGAAATGAACAGCCCCAAAGCCGAGCCAAAAATGTTCAGGGAAATAATAAGCACAATCAGGTGAAAGTAGTGGGCTTTCTGACCGGCGACAAACAATGTGGCAATCAACCCGGAGACGAGACCGGTCACCAGCATCACCCCCATCTTGCTTGCCAGATAGTGCCAAACTTTGGCGGGGGTGACGGCAAACGCCTTTATCGTGCCTTCGTCTTTGTCGAGAAAGATATATGCCGCTATGATGAAAAGCCCCATGAAGGCGGCGTTGAGCCCGAGAAAGACGGGCAGGATGTTGAGCCTGTCCGACAATTTCTCCGAATCCGCCTCTGTAGTCCGCACGGATGTGGCTTCGTTAAACCCGGGTACCATCCGGGCAAAGTTGCCCTCAATAGTAGTCTGCAAGATATTCCTGAACTTCTCCCCTTCATATCCCTGGAGGATGTAGTCGTAAACGACTTTCGATCCCTCCATGGAAACCGCCAGCCCGACGGCGTCTCTGTTGGATGCAAGCTCAGACTCAACCGCTTCCCGGGAGGAAAGCCGGATAATGTCGTAACCTTCAGCCGCCATTGCTTCTTCCGCTCCGGCCTGGACCGCCTCAGGGAGGTCGATATGGGCGTACACCGTTACCGTCGGCTCGAAATTCTCAGGCACCACAAACATGAGAACGGCGACAAAGATAAGCGCAAAGCCTATTTCGATATAGAAATAGAAACTTTTCATCGACAACTGGATGTCCTTCAGAAAGGTATACAGCAGTTTCATATCAACCCCCTTCTTACCTCGAGCATCTACTCGAGTCCTCTTCCGGTGACTTTAATGAAGATCTCTTCGAGGGTTGCCTCTTTTGTGTGCATCATCTCGATATTCCCGTCACTTACTATCTCCTGCAGCCGCCTCCTGTCACCCTCATCGATGAAGGAAAGCTTCTCTTTCACGGTTTGGCCGTTTTTCCTGTAGTCAACCTCCACAAGCCTTTCCCCGTACTGCAGCTTCAGGTTTCTCGGTGAGTCGATGAGTTTTATAACACCGTCTATGATGAAGGCCACCCTGTCGCACAGCTCATCGGCCACAAACATATTGTGGGTGGTGAGAAACACGGTCGTACCCTTCTCCTTCTCCTGCCTGACGATATCCTTGATGACACTGGCGATTGCCGGGTCAAGACCGGTGGTCGGCTCATCGAGAAACCACATCTCGGGATTATTGAGCATGCTTCGCACAAACGTCAGCCTGTGCTTCATTCCCTTGGAAAACTCCGAGGCCCGCTGTGTGGCCACATGATCAAGCCCTACCATCTCGAGGAGCTCCTTCGATTCCCTTGTAGGCACATCGAATAGCTTCCTATAGAACTCGAGATTTTCCAGCGCGGTGAGCTTTCCATAGACGTTGGACTGTTCAAAGGAGACCCCTATCTTGTTAAACATGGCGCGCGGGGATTTCCGGACATCGTAGCCGGCGACAGTCACATCTCCCTTCTGCAACCGCAGCAGGCCTGTCAAAACACCCTGGGTTGTCGATTTTCCGGCTCCGGAAGGACCTAAGAAACCGAACACCTCGCCCCGTTCGATCTCAAAGCTCACATCCTGCACCGCGTACTTTTCATCATGAGAATACGAGTGACAAAGCCCATCAACGGTAATCATCTTCTGTACCTCCCTCATATGGCAAGACTCTTCCTGCTGAAAACAACCGTCCCGGCGCCGTAAAGCGCCAGGCAAACACCAAGCAAAATCAGCCCAACACCAACCCCGTGGACCGGAGCGTCCAATATCCTGTCGATTTGGATGAGCGAAAACACGGAGAGATATTTGAGCGCTTCGAGATCCTTGCCAATCTCAGACACCATTTTAAAAACGAAGAATGCTATCGGGATCCCCGCACCAAAGGCGAGAGCGTTCCGCGAATCGTTACACAAGCAGGAAAAGAAAAACCCGATAGCTCCGGATACCGTCAACGTCATGATCGTCACAAAGTTGAGCACGATGAACCTGCCTATCTGAAGCGCCCCGGGGTACTTGACCTCACTCACGATTATCAATGCTCCGATATTGACCACAAAGATGACCAACAGCCCAAAGAAATGAAATGCACCTTGAGTAAAGGCCACGGTGACACGTTTTACAGGAGCTGAGAGGATGTAAGCCATTGATCCTGAGTCAACATGCTTCGCGATGAGCTTGTTCGCGGATATCACAACGTAGATGAGCGGAAAGACAATCGCAATAAACCCGTACAGATAGTGCGCAAGATACCCGGTGATGTCGGTTCCCAGGGTATCAAATCCAAATGCCTTGAGCATCGCCTCAGGAAGGAGCGTGAACATCTGCTCGAGCTTCTCCACGCTCGCCGGGTTGTACATCAACGTACTGGTAAAAACGTAGACCAACAGAAGCGCCGTAATAAATGCGATTATCTGCCAGTTCGACTTCAAGTCCACGAGAAATATCGGCTTACTCATCGTCCCCTCCGTCTCGCCGGTAGTACTTCATAAACACGTCTTCGAGTGACTGCTGCTCGGCGTACAGCCCCACCACCCTGCAGCGCGCGAGGGTTTCAAAGAACTCCCGGTAGTTCTGCCCGATAGTTATTTTGGCCTGTCTTGCGGTGATCTTTTCATGCTGCAAAGCGTCGAGCTTTCCTATGTCCGCGGGGTCGGCAAAGGTGACGGTGTATGTCCGCTGCTTCACGTCATTCAGCGCCTGTATGTCTTCAACAGCCACCAGCCGGCCCTCCTTTATGATTCCGGCCCTGTCACAGCTACGCTGCACCTCTTCAAACAGGTGCGACGACATCAGTACCGTCTTGCCCCGGCGCCGTTCTTCCTCGAGAAGACTCAGAAACACGTTTTGCATAAACGGATCGAGTCCGGAGGTCGGCTCGTCGAGGATGTATACCGCCGGATCATGCATGAAAGCCGCCACTATCGCCAGTTTCTGCTTCATCCCCTTGGACATTTTCTTGATGCTTCCGCCGGGATCAAACTCGAACCTCTCTGTTAGCTCGTTTCGTCGTATGGCGGCGCCGCGGCCACGCATATCGCGCATGAAATTGAGAAACTCGTTACCGCTCATGTTCTCGAGGAACGCTGTCTCGCCTGGAAGATAGCCGATCATCCGGTGAAGCGTTGCCGCGTCTTTCCGGCAATCGAGACCGTGTATGGACGCCGAGCCTGCATCCGCATTGGCAAAGCCGAGAAGGTTTCTGATAGTTGTGGTTTTTCCCGCCCCGTTTGGGCCGAGATACCCAAACACCTCGCCTTCTTCTATGCGGAAGTTGAGATCGAAAACGCCCTTTCCGCTCTTGTAGGTCTGTGTCAAATTACTCACTTCAACCATCTGCATCCTCTCCGGACGGATCGGAACCGTCGGTTGCGGAACCCGGAGACTGATCAGGTCCGGGCGAGCCACCTGACCCGCCGGTTCCATGCCTCTCGCTGCCGGTTGTTGTGCCGCCGCCGGGGTCGGTCGCAGCGCCGGGCGAGCCGCCCTCCCGCTTTGCGTAGGCGGTGGCGCCAAGAACCGTCCCCAGGTTCATCGTTTCGAGAGCCGAAGAGGGTACGAGTACCATTCCGCCCTTGCTGCGGATGCTCTCGTAGATCATGCTCATTGCGCGGAGCTGGAATGCCACCGGATCATCCTGATATTGCTGAGCGGCCCTCTTGAAGTCTCCGGCAATATCCGCCTCGGTTGACCCGAGAATCCGCCGGGAGCTTCGCTCTCTGTCAGCCTGGGCCTGCCGGCTCAAAGCGTCTTCAAGCTCCTTGGGTATCAGGATTTCCTTGAACTCCACCGAGATTATCGTAATACCCCAGGGATTAGTCTTGGCATCGACTATCTTTCGTATCTCTTCACCAAGCCGATCCCGTTCACTCAGAAGAGTGGTCAGATCGCTCGATCCTATTCCCGCCCGCAACGCGGTCTGAGCGCTCAAGGCCACCGCCTGCTCGAAATTCTCCACTTCAAGAATTGCCTTCTCAGGATCCCAGATCATCCAGAAAGCGAGGGCGTCTACATGAACCGGTACGGTGTCCCGGGTGAGGCTTTTCTCCGCCGAGAAATCGGTCACCCTGATCCTGGTGTCGACATAACCTGCAACCGAATCGATCATCGGAAAGAGAAGCAGAACCCCGGGTCCACGCACCTTGTGGAACCTGCCGAGCCGGAGCACCACAATCTTGTCCCACTGACTGATGACCTCAAAGCCGGGAGCGACAATAAAGCCGATGGTGAGCACCGCCGCCGCAAATTGGAGATCCACGTTCAAAGCGACGGGGAGGAGGGCCCATATTCCCGCGATAATGGCAATCACCAGCGGCCAATACGGAATGATAAATAGAACAGCTGCGGCACCCAAAGCGCCGGCCGCTACGTACGCAGCGCTCTCAGCGTCCGGTACGTCCCCCACAATGCCCTGGAACCCAAGGCCAATTGCTATAAAGACCAGAAGCACAAGCGCGGAGATCGTGTTGAACCTGAAGTGGCCCCTGTGTTCGGTAAATGCTGATCCGTTTTCCGAGGCCTTCACATGTGGTTTGCGCAATCCCAAGGCTTTCATGACTGGTTTTCCTCCTTCCTCTTCACAAGGTAGTCGGTGATTTCACGAGCGGTGAATCCATAGGACGAAGCGGTTGCAAGAAACGAGCGTACCAGTCCTGCAAGGATTTCGCACCGCTCTTCTTTGTTCAGATCGATCTTCTTTTCGCTGATAAAGGTACCGGTTCCCTGCTGCGTATTTACGATTCCTCTAATCTCCAACTCGTTGTACGCTCTCGCCACGGTATTCGGGTTAATTTGGAGGTCTACAGCCAGAGCGCGAACCGTCGGTAGCTGGGTGCCGGTTCTCAGCCTGCCGTCGGCTATTGCCATCTCTACCTGCATGATTATCTGCCGATAATACGGCACTCCTCCGGTAGGATCCAAAACGAACTTTAAATCACCTGTCTGCCGTTCAGCCGCCATGTCCCATCATCCGTCTACTTGTATTATACCTTTAGTACAATAGGAATATAGAACACCTTCGACGATCTGTCAAGAAAAACGGAAAAATTTATGCAAGTGATTGAGCAGGCTTCCCCGGGTCAGTCCGGAGCGACTATCGCGCTTTTCCGGTTTGCCGACAATTGGGAAATGATCATCCCGCACAGCATGAGTGCGCAGCCGGTAAGTCCCCGCGCGGAGAGGACCTCTCCAAGGATGAGATACCCCCCAATGACCGCAAAGACGCTCTCCAAGCTCATGATTATGGCCGCATGAGCCGCCGGGGCCGATTTCTGGGCTACCACCTGGAGGGTATACCCGATACCCACCGAACAAATCCCGCCGTAGGCAAGAGGAATCGCGGCATCCAAAATGGCTCTGAGAGCTACCGGTTCAACGATTGCCGCGACAATCAGGCTTACCACCCCGCAGAATGTGTATTGAACCACCGCGAGTTTCACGGGATCAAAGTTGCCCGCCAGCCTGGAAATAGCCAGTACGTGACCCGCCCAGAAAAAGGCGTTGATCAGCATGAGCAAATCACCCCTGTTTATCTTGAAGCTTCCGGAGACGCTCAACAGATAGAGTCCAGTTACGGCGACTGCGGCGCCAAGCCAGGTACCGGGACCCGAGCGCAGCTTCCATAGAAGCCCGGTGATCGGGACAATAATGACGTAGAGACCAGTGATAAAACCTGCCTTGCCGGCGGTTGTATAGAGCAGGCCAACCTGCTGAAAAGAAACGCCAAAAAAGAGAAAAAGTCCGGCCACTACCCCCGCCTTTAGGAGCTTTGACACGCCGGGCTTTTGAGCGAGCATTCGCGCTGCGGATTCTCCCGTTTCGCGGCGGCGGGACCTCACGATCCAGATTGGCAGGAGCACGGCGGCGCCGAGGAGAAACCTGACGCCGGTGTAGAGAAACGGCCCGATATGGTCCATGCCGGCACGCTGTGCGGTAAAGGCGAAACCCCAAATTGCGGCGGTAATCAGCAGCAACACGTCGGCTGAGAGAACTCCTTTTTTCATGGCCGGAACCTTATAGGAAACCGGAACTTTGTGGAATGCTTTTTACCGGATTTCTTGACTACTTGAGCAACACTTCCTATAACTGTAGCACGATGTTTTCGCAACGATGGGGTGGTGCATGACTTCCTTTCTCAAAAAAAACTGGTTTCTCCTCGGAATTGTAACAGCTCTTATTCTCGGTTTTCTGGTGCCGGAGGTTGGGATATTCCTCAACACAAACTCGATTTTCAGCACCGTCCTGATCGTACTCCTCTTTCTCATCGCCGGATTTAAGCTGCCCACTGAATCGATAAAGATTGGGATGAAAGACTTGAGGGTGCACGTTCTCATTCAGGTCTTTGTCTTTGTAGTATCCCCGGGAATACTCTTTCTCACCTCACTCCCCTTTCGCGGCGTCATGGACGGTCGCCTGGCAATCGGTATTTACGCCCTTGCCTGTCTCCCTACGACAATATCGAGCTGCATCGTCTTTACCCAGATAAGTGGTGGGAATGTAGTTGCGACAATATTCAACGCGGCCTTTGCGAATGTTATTGGAGTTATCCTCTCTCCAGTTATCCTCTCACTCATGCTGCAGAGCACCGGTGGTCCGCTGCCTTTCTCTGAGTTGCTGGATATACTGAGGGGGCTCGCTTTGAAGATGCTCCTGCCGATAGCGCTCGGTCAGGTTGCAAGAAAGTATGCAAGAGGACTCGCCAAGAAATTATCCAAGCCGCTTGGTACGCTGAGCAGCACGTTTATTCTGATGATTGTGTTCTTCGCTTTTTCCAAGACCGCCGGGAATCCGGATTTTCGGGATAATATCGGAGCGCTCTTGCTGCCCTTTGCCCTCATCGGTGTTGCACATTTGGTGCTGCTTTCGGCGAGCTACCTCTCCGCCAAAGCGTTGCACCTGAGTACGGAAAATACTATCTCGGTTCTCTTCGCAGCGCCGCAGAAAACCCTCGCCATGGGGGCGCCGTTGATAGGTACATTCTTTCTGAATGACCCGGAAACCTTAGGAATTGCGCTGCTTCCCCTGATTTTCTATCACGCTTTCCAGCTCTTCATAGCGGGTTTCCTGCCAAGGCTGACCTCAAAACTGCCGCGAGGTAACGAGGCGGTGGAATAGGGCTTTCCCGACGGACTGACAAGGCGTCATCGCCCGGATACCCGCCGGCGCGAGGATAACTCCTAAGAGCCGGCCCGGGCCTGCCGTTTCAGGTGAACCGGGCCCAACATATCGAGAACAAATCCAAGCCACAGCCGGACAAACTTGAGTATGCCCAACCCCTCCGGCACGTAGGCGCAAGCCCTGGGTCTTTTTACGAGGCTCCACACCTTTGCGGCCACCCTCTCCGGGCTGATTCCGATGCGTCCGGCCGGAACCGAGCGCCCGTTTGCCAGAGATCCGGCCACCTCAAAAAAACCGCTTGCCACGGCGCCGGGACGAAGAACGCTGGCGCTGATTTTCGAACCTTTCAACTCACGGCTCAATGAGCGCCCAAGGGTGTTCACAAATGATTTCGTGGCGGAGTACACCGCCGTGCCCTGGGCTTCGATCTCACCGGCTATCGAACCGACAAGTATGATCCGTCCGGTCTTGCGGATGAGCATCTGCTTCAAAACGTAATGGGTGAGTCTCAGGAGACCCCGCAGATTGACCGCCACCATTTGATCCGCGGTCTCCCAGCTCATCTCTGAGAAATAGCCGTACCAGCCGATGCCGGCGCTGTAGACGAGAATGTCGACGCCATGATACCACAACGAGAGCGTATTGCAGATCTTCTCAATGCCCGCTTCCGTGGTAACATCAGCGGCGATACACGTCGCACGGCCTCCCGCCGAAATGATCTCACGCTCGAGCTCACCAAGCCGCTCTTTCCGCCGTCCGACAAGGACAACCTCGATTCCTTTTGACGCGAGCTTCCTGGCTGTCGCCGCACCAATTCCGCCGGTGGCACCGACCACGAGAGCAACTTTTCCATGCCAGCGGGGGTAGGCGTCCAACGCGCTGTGGGCTCTCCACCAGGCAACTGTGTCGCGGACGCTCTGTTCGATAGGCCTGGAAGTGAAACCCAGCGCTGCCTGAGCTTTCGCTGAGCTGATGTAGGAGTTGCTCATCACTGTTTCGATTGCGTAGGGGGTGAATCCGTTTGTTCGGCCAATACGCTTCTGGATTGGGTACACTACTTTCGCGCCAAAGAGAGCCAGTGACGCCGGCAGCTTCAGCGCAGGTGAGTGGATACCCGCCTCAGCCTGCACGAGATTTCGCATCCGGGCGAGGCTGATCCTCGATCCTGAGAGAAGGTAGGTCTCACCGGTTACACCGCGCTCGCAGGCCGCCATCAAACCATCCGCTACATCGCGAACATCGACAAAGTCGAAGTATCCGTCAACCATCCAGTGAGGCCTTTTCTCAAGCCAGCGGCAAATCATCCGCCCGAGCTCTGATCGTCTGTAATCATCCGGCCCTATAATACCGGTCGGACAGACAATAACGGCGTCGAGCCCGGTTCGGATAAGTCGCTCGACCTCGAGAGACGCGGCAGCCTTTGACCGGTCATAAACCCCTGCGGGGTTATCGGGGTCAAAGTGTAATTTCTCATCGATTATTGTGCCTTCATCGGGCCGTTCCAATGCGTGCACGGAGCTCACGTACACAAGCCGTTTCACTCTGCTTTCCCGGCAGGCGACGGCGACATTGCGGGTTCCTTCAATGTTCACCCTGCGAACAAGCTCTCCCGATAATCCTCCGGTAGAAATCAGGCTCGCCAGATGGTAGACGTACCGAACGCCGCGTATGGCTTCCCGCACGCTACCGGGCTCGAGGATGTCACCCTCGACCCGCTCTATATCGAAATCGCTCAGCGAGGTTGTGTCCTCTCCTGGGAAGACGAGAGCGCGCACTCGTTTGTTTTTGCTCAGTAACGCTCGAATCAGGACGTTTCCGACATGGCCGGTGGCGCCGGTGACAAGTATTTCAGCAGCCATACCCTGCCTCTCACCCCCGTATTACGTATATAAGTATACCCGTCCGGGTCAAGGAAGAGGGTAAAAGATGTGTAAAACGCAGGCACTACAAAAGCGCGATCCTGTGTTCCTTAAGCCCCGAATACCGTTCCGGCAGCTCTTCGAGAGCTTCACTCCCGGTCATAACAACGCTGAATCCTGATTCGAGGTTGTTCCGCAGTCTTCCGGCCGCCTCACGGATCTGCATCGGTGAGGTAGAGAGCAACTCGTCACGCTTCCGCTGCCTGAGCTCATCCGAAATATCGTACAGCCGGCGCCGGAATCCGATTATTCCCTTCTCACCGGGAGACAGCGGCCTGAGCTCCCTGCCGGCGATTCCTATTATCGCCTTCTCCAAATCCGAATCTGAGATTCCGTGCTTTGCAATACTATCGAGCCCCTTCCGGTAGGCATCGAGCGTATCGCCAATCTTTGGATCTCTGTAAGACGACAGGCTGAACAACATCTCTCCGCCGCTCAACGACGCGGTAACACCGTAGGCACCACCCTTCATCCGCACCTGTTCCCAGAGAAAGCCGGTCTTCAGCGCCTGCGCCACAACCGCCTCGTGGGCGTACTGCTCACTCATATACGATGAAGCTGGAAAAACGGAGGAGACGTACCCTACCATCGACGGGACTACAATCGACTCCAAACGCGGGCCGGTTTCCACTGAATACAAAGGGTAGCTGGTTTCAGGGAGCGGAGCGAGTGTAAGCTTTGCTGTGAAGGCTTCAATGAGCTCGCGTGCTCTTCCGTGCATATCACCGCCTGAGGTAAGGCTGACCGTAAGC
>CAZHXC010000010.1:0-6518 GCA_964536145.1 uncultured Spirochaetales bacterium
CGAGTATCAGTTTCTGGATATTTCCGCCGGAAAGATTCTTTACCGCGGTATTGATGGAGGGGGTATCGATATTGAATTCTCCGACAAGAGTTTGGGCGTGGTCCTTAATTATCCGGTAATCGAGAAGGATCGACTTTGAAAACGGAAGCCGGTGGTGGCGTTTCAACACAGAATTATCAAAAAGGAACAGATTGGGAACGATTCCATACCGCATACGCTCTTCAGGAACGTGGGTGATCCCAAAGTAGCTTGCCGATCTCGCGTTCCGGTTGGTAATATCCTGTTCTCCGACGATCACCCGCCCCTCTTCAATCTTACGAAGGCCGGTAATCGCTTCAATCAGCTCCTTCTGGCCGTTACCCGAGACACCTGCAATTGCGAATATTTCATTCCGGTGGACGGTAAAGCTCATCTTGCTCACCGCTTTCATGCCTCTGTCGTTACTCACCGAGAGCCCGCGAATCTCGAGTATCGCTTCTCCCGGAGATACCTCATCCTTCTCAAAATTGAAGATGACCTCACGGCCAACCATCATCCGGGCAAGGCTCTTCTTGTCCACCGAAGCGATATCGGTTTCACCCACCACGCTTCCTTTTCTCAAAACCACAGCTCTGCCGCAGATCCGGATGATTTCTTCAAGCTTGTGGCTGATCAGAATCACCGAATGTCCTTCCCGCGACATCCGCCGCAGTATGGCGAATAGTTCGTCTGTTTCCTGAGGCGTGAGTACCGATGTCGGTTCGTCGAGGATGAGCAGGTCCGCATTATTGAGCATCGCCTTGACAATCTCGACACGCTGTTGTTCCCCCGCGGAGAGCTGCCAGATCAACTTGTCCGGATCAACGGTGAGCCCGTATTTTGATGAAAACTCCTCGAGCTTGCGGCGTATTCTTTTTGCCGGGAAGAAGAACGCTGTCTTTGATCCTGCGAGGGCAAGATTCTCGGCAACGGTGTGGTTCTGCACAAGCATGAAATGCTGATGGACCATCCCGATGCCGAGGGCTATCGAGTCCTTTGGCGAACGGATACGGACCGCACCGCCGTTAATCCGGATCTCACCCGCGTCAGGCTGGTACATGCCGTAGAGGATATTCATCAGTGTAGTCTTGCCGGCGCCGTTTTCGCCTAACAGACCCAGGATGTCACCCGAACCAATCGTCAGATTGATTTCGCGGTTCGCGTGAACATCCTGAAAAGACTTGTCGATTCCAACAAGCTCGAGGCTCTCGATTCTCTGCCTGATCAATTGGAGGGTATGTCCCCCACCACGTTGTCCACGAAATACATCATGGAGAGAAGGTCTCCCTTTGAGGCCCTGCTGCCTTCGGGTATCTGCAGCGTTCCTTTGTTGTCGTACACCGGCCCGTCAAAAGGATCGAACACATCGGGTCCGCCTTCGGTCATCTGTTCGAGACGCTCGACAACCAGATCATACGCGCTGATTTCACCAAGCTCCGGATCATCTACCATGACCGCCTTCAGATCGTCCACAAACTTCGGATTGATGATTTCGTCAAACTCGCCACCCAGGTAGGTCGCCTTCTCTTTCATAAGCCACCAGAGATCCTCGTTTGACCATTTGTCGTTATAGAAGTCATCAAGGATCTTCTCATACATGATTCCCCAGTCGGAGAGCTGACCCGAGACAACCGAATCCTCACCGTAGGACTGCATCGGGCTGTAGTGGCTGAAGGTATATACCAGGTTGCCGCGTTCGGTGTGGTCCTGGCCAACCTCGATCACCGCCGGGGTATCCTCGGTAAACGCAAGGGCGTCGCATCCTTCAGCTATGAGAGCCTCCGCCGCTTCTTTTGCCTTATCCGGACCGTACCACGCATAGGTCCAACGTACGTGAACTTCAGCATCAGGATTAGCGACCTTTATACCGAGCGCATAGGCGTTTATATGGCGTACCAGCTCGGAAATCGGAAAGGCCGCCACATAACCGATCTTATTGGTCTCTGTCAGCGCACCGGCCATAATGCCGTTGAGATAGTAGGCCTGATACAGGTCACCAAAATAGGTACCTACGTTTTCAGTCTGCTTGAAACCTGAACAATGCATAAAGGTGGTATCCGGGTAGCGTTCTCCCGCCTCGAGGGTGTCGTCCATATAACCGAAGCTGGTGGTGAAAACAATGTCACACTTCTCTTCCTGAACCAACCTGTCGATGATCCTCGCGGCGTCGCCTTCAGGAACCGATTCGACATACACCGTTTCCAGCCAGGGAAACTTCTCTTCAACGTGAAGTCTGCCCTGATCATGGGCATGTGACCAGCCAAAGTCACCAATCGGTCCGACGTAGATAAAGCCGGCCTTTACCTCCCCTTTTTCCCCCTCGCTGTCGCCGCAACCGGTAAGAAGTATGCCGCTTATAGCGAACAAAGCGATTCCAATCATGAGAACTCTGAGATGCTTCATTTTTCCCCCAAAATTATTAACGAAAAATTGATTCTCAAATTAGGTGCAAAGGAAAGCTTTGTCAATCAGCAGTCGCCGGCGGTAAGCGTTGGATCCGGCGCTTACCGCCGGCCTGCTCGTCAGAGTCTTGTCCCGCTGCTTCTTTTTTCTCATACTTCGGCTATGTATCAACCGTCGCGTTCTTACGAACGTACCGCACAAAGCTTCTACGAGCGCCTTCACCACGCCGTCCGTAAGGAGAGTTGGGGCCGTTCATTGCTGCAGCTCGCCTGGACAGCCGGCCCGGTGACCTACCTTGCGCTGCAGGGAGGCTACCTGCTCGGCTACGGATCAACAGCACCGCCCGGAGTCCTTATCTACTTCGCGGCCTACACGCTCATTGCGGGAGCGGCGGCAATTGTCGTGAGGCTCGTGTATAACGCCACCCGCGGGAAACAGCTTGACGAGGCGACCGCGCAGCTTCAGAGCTGTCTCGACAGGCTGCCCAGGCTTATCCAGGCATCACGCAGCCGGGCATTGAGCCACTATCAGGATGATGCCGCCCGGGTGGTGGCCACCGGATACCTTCTGGAAAATCCGGACGCAACAGAAGTGGCGATCGAGACCGCACTCAATGAGATCGATGCACCTGAGCTGGTGGTGCGGACGGTGGTACGCGCCGATGTGATGAGGCGTAACGGACTCTCGGCTGCGGCGCTCGCCCCGGATTTCTTTGCTCTTGATCAGCTTGCGGTATTCCTTCGAGAGCTCAGGGTGCGATCGCCGGATGTAGCACGACTAGTGGAGGAGCGTTCTTCCGGCATTGCAACCACACAACGCAGAGGACGGCAGCGAACCGAAGGTTTCATCGAACGGGTCATCTTCTCTGCTGCGGTGGATGATGACACCGTAATGACTGAGGGAGACGTGGAGGAAGTGTTCAGCGTGGTTACCGAGTTGCTGATAGGCCGCAGCTATCCCCTGCTCGTCTTTCGTTACGAAGGCAACCGCACGGTGCGCGACGCGTTCATCCGGTTTGAGCGGGCCAGGAGAGCGTATCGCAGCGCAGTTGTAGTCCGCAACTCCCGTCTCCGCATGGTTGCGGAGCACCTTGGCGATCGAATTAATCGGGTGCTTGCAAGCGTCTCACGGATTGTAGACCCTGCCTCGCTGTTGGGCGCCGTCCTGGCTGCTCAGGACGAGCTTATCGCTGAGCTCAAGGAGGCGACGGGTGTTGCCCGCAGGCGGCTAAGTGATGAGCTCAGGCGGAGCAGTCGTGTCTACCGGGATCTCGAAAAGGCGTCTGCCGACCTGTTGCGAAGGCATGCGGCGTTGGTACGCGACTTCAACTCCTACCAGGAAGCGGCTGAGCAGTGCAGGGAAGCCGTTGATGAGCCTATCGAGTTGGTGTCTGAAGAGGGTCAGGGCGACGGTGTACGCATCGAAGAGCGAAACGTAGAACTTTCGAAGAAGGCGCGTTTGGAGCTTGCGCCGCGAGTCTTCCGCATTCTCAACGAGGCGGGTGTGTGGGAAGCTGAGAGCTATCCGCCTGAGACGGACAAGCTCAAGCGCGCGGCGGTCGAGGTGCTGGCAGCTCTCGAAGGCCATATTCCGCTCCACCGGACTGATGTCCAGCAAGCCATTGAGCTGAGCCGTGCGCCGTTACTCGCCGCGCTTGACCCTGACAATACCGTCGAAACCAGGACCGGCTGGGCCATCGCCATGGTCCGGGACGTCGCTCCAAACCGAAAAGAGTACGTGATGCGCCGTCTTTCCCAGCTCATCCGGTTTCACGGACTGCGCATGGGACAACAGACCCGGCTGTACCTGCAGTCGAGCTACGGTCTCACCGAGGACGAGATTCGCCGCATCGGCGCTTCAGAGCCGGAGAAAGAACCGCCGTGGATGCGTCCGCCGTTTCAGGTACCCAAACGCTCCGCTGAGCTCGCAAAGCTTGTCACGCACCCCGGACGCCGGCCGGAGCGCCGACCGTAGCGGGCGGAGTGCCGGATGGTACGGAGATCGTCTAAACGGCGTCATCCACGTGATAGATTCGCTCATTCTTCCTCAGTAGAGACCCGATCTTTCACGATTTTGATATATCCCGGCGGGGCATTGCCCCGCCTTTTTTGTCTATCGACGGCGGCCGGGTACCGTACCTGACACGCGATTCTTCCGGGGACGCTCCGGCGTAACGAGGAATTTGGGCCCGTAACCGATCAGATCCCGTCTGCCGGCGGCAACCAAAGCTTCCGTGACCAGGCGCCTGTTTTGCGACAGATTGTACTGAACAAGGGCGCGCTGCATAGCCTTTTCCCGCAGGCCCCTGGCTACATGTACCGCTTTCCCGGTCCGCGGATCTATCTCCGTGTGGTACATACAGGTCGCGAGCGTTCCCGGAGTCGGATAGAAATCCTGCACCTGTTCCGGCCTCATCCGGTGGTCACGCAGATACTCGGCGAGCTGTATCGCATCTGCAAGCGTAGAGCCCGGATGACCCGAGATGAGATACGGCACGAGAAACTGACGCTTTCCGAGCTCCCGGTTGAGTTGCCTGAACCGTTTGACAAAGGCATCGAACACAGCCTGCCCGGGTTTTCCCATGAGATCGAGGACCCGGCGGCTCACGTGCTCAGGCGCCACTTTCAACTGGCCACTGATGTGATGCTCGCAGAGCTCACGAAAAAACGTACCATCGGGGTCAGCCATCAGATAATCATAACGGATTCCGGATCGGATAAATACCTTCTTAACCCGTGGGTGCTTGCGCAGCTTACGGAGTAGTGACAAATAGTCCCGGTGCTCCACGATGAGGTTTGGACAGGGCTCCGGATAGAGACATTGACGGTCGGGGCAGGCGCCTTTCCTAACTTGCTTTGCGCACGCCGCCTGTCTGAAGTTGGCCGTGGGACCTCCGACGTCATGGATGAAGCCCTTGAAATCCTCCCTCGCTGTAAGCGCCTCCGCCTCCCGTAGAACAGAGTCATGGCTGCGGCCCTGAACGATCCGTCCCTGATGAAAGTTGAGCGAGCAGAAGCTGCATGACCCGAAGCAACCGCGGGAGCTCACCAGGCTGAACCGCACTTCTTCGATGGCCGGCACCCCGCCCTCTCCGTCGTACATCGGATGCGGATCACGCGTATAGGGCAGCTCGTAGATCTCATCGAGCTCCCGTTCTGACAGCATAGCAGCCGGAGGGTTCTGGACCACCCATGATTCTCCGCACGGCTCGATCAGCACTGCAGAAGAGTTGGCGTCATGGCTCCCGTGCTGCAACAGAAAGCTCCGCGCGTAGGCCTTCCGGTCCGAGCGGACGTTTTCGTAGGCGGGCAAGAACACCGCCTCAGGGATCTCGGAGACCGATATTCTGGAATTTGCGTTCACAGGATCCGGCCGGCCGGATGGTGCTTTCCGGCGGTAAACGGTGCCTCGGACGCCGGTGATTGACCGCACGGGTACCCCGTCGCCCAGGAGCTTTGCAATCTCCAGAACCGCCCGCTCACCCATCCCGTAGACGAGGAGGTCTGCATGCGAATCGAGAAGCACCGACTTTCGGACGGTGTCGGACCAGTAGTCGTAATGCGCGAAACGACGGAGCGAGGCTTCGAGCCCGCCGATAATCACCGGAATGCCCGGATAGGCGCCCCGAGCACACTGCGCGTAGACGGTTACCGCGCGGTCCGGCCGGCGGCCGGTGACTCCGCCGGGTGAGTAGGCGTCCCTCTTTCTCCGATGACGCGCCGGTGTGAAGTGGTTCACCATGGAGTCCACGTTCCCGGCTGTAACGAGAAATCCGAGCCGGGGCCGACCGAAACGACGGAACTCATCCGGAGTCTTCCAATCGGGCTGAGCGATTATGCCGATCCGGTATCCCCGGCTTTCGAGGAGACGAGCTATCAAGGCCGCACCGAAAGATGGATGGTCAACGTAAGCGTCACCGGTAACTACGACAAAATCAATCTCTCTCCAGCCGCGGGCATGCATGTCATCAGGTATGACGGGAAGGAAATCTTGCACGAGGTGAAATATACACCGGCTTCAACAGTCGCGGCTACGAGGTTGTGGGGTGGGAATTCCTGGCCCGGCAAGGCCCGGTTATTGTGCAAGAAAACGTGTAT
>CAZHXC010000010.1:6528-18791 GCA_964536145.1 uncultured Spirochaetales bacterium
CTAAAACCCTGAAACGAGACTGAATTTTCTTGGGTTTGGGGTGAAAGAATTATCTAAGGTATTGTTCAGGATTGCCAACCGGACATCCAAAACTGCATCATTGTCGGCGGCTTTCCATCGCATTCCATTTCCCTTGAATCTTCGATTGACCACGAGCTTACATTGCCCTTCTACCAGCCCACTGCCAATCGGATACCCATTTGCTCTGTAGATATCATATTCCATGCGGTTGCGATTATTTTGAAAATAGTTGATGTGTTTTACCGCTTCCTCAGGCTCAGAGATCTTGGAATACGCGACTACTTTCATGTCCTCAATTACTTGTAGAATCCGCCCGTTATACAGCATCGAACGCCAGCGGGCATACGCTTGCTTGCCCTCTTGCGGATTCGTATACAGATCACAAAACGCTCCCAAATGCTCCAATGCATGGAAGAAGTCGAGGATACCTACCGAACCGGGGAAATTGGTCTGTTGAATCTCCCAATTATGCTTCGCTCCGTCGGCAATAAATACCACTTCCTCAGCCTGTAATTGCCCCATCTTGATACCCGTTCGGCCTACATACCGGTCGAACTCCGCCCGCTTCCCATACTGGGCACCTACCCAGCGGTCTATACGCCGACCATCCCGCTGCTTTTCTATGGCAATTACATTACATTCCTTGTACTCCGTCGGTTGTTTCAAGCTTTCCCGTCCGGTAACTCCCGCTTCCTCCCTAATACGAGGGCTCATCGTCCCGTCAATTTCTACCACCATTACATCGCATGATTCATTCTGTTTTTCATCGGGAATTGAGCGAAACGGATGATGGCTCAACCGTTTCCCTGTCTTTTCGGTGTTGTTTTGGATCGCCGTGCTGCTTACCGGAAATCCTAACGCTTCGCTTACCTGCTTCGCCGCCTGCCCGTATGCTTCACAACCACCGAAAAACGACAACAGATACGTCATCAGGGGAGAAAACCGCGTACACATATTCATCCCCAACTTTTCATCCAACGGATAATATCCTTCTCCTTCTTCCGGGAAATAATAGGTTCGCCGTTTCTTTACGATTTCCTCGCCAAATCTGTTCCGTATCCGCAGGTTTTCCATTTGTTTATACACGGCCTTTTTTCCTGCTACCCACACCGTGTTTTCCTGTGTCGGTTCTTCCACCTGTTCGATGACTTGCGAAAGAATGAGATTCCCGATCCTATTGATGAACGCGACGATCTCTTGTTCCACCTCAAATAGCGATTTCCTGTCTTCATTCAGATGCTCGGCAAGCTCATTGACAAGCGCTTCAGCTATGTGCAAAAATTCTCCCAGTTTTTTCATGGTCTATCCTCCCAGTTTTATTTTGTTGGTAAAACGAGGATAGACCTTTTTTTGTCCTGTGAAAATTCCTTCAAGCCAGCACGGCACCACCTACAAAAAAAACCGGGTCCCGAAATCGCACCCGAGGTTGTGCAAGATGTTGTGCGCACCGGAAACATCGGTATAATGGGGCCGACCGATGCAACATACAACACTTTTCGTAATTATCGTGATGTACTTTGTGATTATGGTAGCCGTGGGTATCTCGAGCCGTCGCTTTCCCAGGAGTGCCGCCGGGTTTTTTGTTGCCGGCAGGAAGGGTACGACCTTTCTGATAACCGGCTCGTTGGTAGCCACCGTTATCGGCGGCTCGGCAACGGTAGGCATGGCGGGAATGGGTTTTAATTGGGGGCTTACCGGTATGTGGTGGCTCCTTGTGGGAAGCATCGGTCTTGTCGCCTTGGGACTGTTTCTCTCCAGGAAGCTGAGAAAGACCGGTTACTACACCCTGCCCCAGCTGGTGGAAAACCAGTACGACAGAAGGGTGTCCATCGTCGCCTCTGTTTTGATCGTAATAGCCTGGATCGGCATCATAGCCGGGCAGATCGTAGCCGTAGGCAGGATAATCGGCATCATAGGCATAGGGAATAAAACGGTGTGGATGTTAGTCTTCACCGTGGTTTTTACCTGCTATACGATCATTGGCGGGCAACGTGCCAACCTGCGAACCGATGCCTTCCAGCTGGCAATAATCTTCATCGGCCTGACGATGGCGCTGGTTATCGTATTGCCCAAATTGGGGGGATGGAATGGATTACAGGCCGGATTGCCCGTCGACTACTTCAGCTTTCCCTTGAGCGAAAACTTTGGAGGTTACGAACTCGTTTCCTGGCTACTGCTTTTTGGCATGACATATCTCATTGGACCGGACATGTATACGAGACTATTCAGTGCAAAAAACGAACGTGTTGCACGCAACTCGGCACTGATAGCAGCCGTCCTCGTCGTACCGTTCGCCTTTTGTATCGTTCTACTCGGAATGTCGGCTAAGGTTCTCTTCCCTGAGATGTTTTCGGCCGAAGCGGCGCTCCCATCGCTGATATGGGATCAGCTGCCGCCGGTTGCCGGGGGATTGGTGCTCGCGGCGTTCATCGGCGCAATGATGTCTTCTGCGGATACGTGTCTGGTAAGCACCGGTGCCATTATCTCAAACGATATAGTGAAGAAGATACTCCCATCGCTGAGCGAAGCAAGAACCGTTCTCATTGCGCGAATAGCCATTATTATGATCAGCGTGCTTGCTTTGCTGCTCGCACTGCGGCTTGGCTCGGTAATCAGCTCGCTTATGTTTGCCTACGCCGTGTATACCGGTGGCGTCGCCATCCCGGTACTCGCCGGCTTTTACCGGCAGCGGCTCGGGCTGACTCCGCTCGGAGCTGTAGCCGCCGTCTCAGGCGGCGGTATTGCGGCTCTGATGAGTAAGTTGTTTGAATTACGGTATCTCGACCTCGGGGCCTTGGGAATCAGCGCCGCCCTCTTATTCATAGTGAGCTACATCGATCGCCGCCGCAAATCCAAACAACTCATGGAGCGGCCGGAAGCGTTGTGATATTCCAGGACAGGTTGCTGATACTGTTGAGCTCGATGTAGGTGTACGGATTATCGTCAAAATTGTGAACGCCACGGCCGGATACCGGTATGCGTAATCCGTCTACTTCACCATACTCTTCAATCGGTGTCGACCATTTGTCCGGTCGTTGTTCACCTTCAATTTCGGCAAAGCGGTCATCGCTTTCCCAGTTCACTATCCGTCCGTCTTTCCCGAAGGAGACGGTCGCGCTCACCGTAATGCCCTCATCAGTTAACGAAATCACTGCCTGGTTTTCACCGATTTGTTCCCATTCGACCGGGACCGAAAAATAGGCCAACGGGCAGAACATCAAATCGTTGAGAAATGTGACGAGACCTGATTCGTCCATTTCCGGGCCGCCGACATTAGCGATAGAAACGAGATTGAAGAGCTTGATTTACATCCGCCCCTTTCCATTGAGGTAGCTGTCAACGCCCGACATCGGCGTTCCCGTACCCTTCACGTAATAAATTCGAGCGGGGCTCGAGAGCAAATTGTACTGTCTCGAAACCATCGGCATCCATTTTGCATCCTCTGATTGGCGAATACGGCCGCGCATAACGAAGCCGAAACTCTCGATTTTCGGTTTTCCCACCACCCGAGAAAACCTGAAGTAACGCCGGACCACCGGTGGCAGATCATCCAAATCTTTCTCAGTGATAATCTCTTGCGATTGTCGTGGCTCCGGCAGCTCTTCGATATATGAAAGGGCGCGCCGTTCCATGGTGGTGCAAGAAATCAGTATGCCTTGCAATGCAGTAAACGCTCCGATCACCACCCATTTACCTTTTTTCCCGAACATCACTTTCCTCCATGCAGTATACGGCGTTGCGCTTCCGGTAAGGCTCAAGATGCACCTTCTTCCGATAGAGCCGGCAGGATATAATCCCGGATGAGGATGTCGCACTGTGACTCATCCCTTTGATCGGCGGTAATAACAATCACCGAGTCGAGGCCCGGATGTATGAAGATCCTCTGACCGTGCACGCCCAACGCGAGGATGGTCTCCTCATTATCCAGATAGGTAAATAACTGGTTTCCGATATCGAGCCACCAGAGGTAACCATATTGTATTCGTGCACCGTGGAAGGACCCCTCAATCTGTGTTGTCGTCGATTCTCTTACCCACTCTCCGGGAACGATTTGGCGTCCCGAGTATGCTCCTTCATGTAGGTACATTACCCCAAGCTTCGCCATGGCTCGCGGTGTGAGGAAAAGTTCCGATCCGCCGACATGGAAACCCTCTCTGTCAGTTTCCCATTGAACGTTATGTATATCCAGAGGTCCAAAGAGATACTCTTCGGCGAACTGCAGCGTGCTCATACCCGAAGCTTTCGAAATGATAACCGACAACAAATGCGTCAACCCGGTATTGTAGGTGAATCTGTAGCCAGGCTCGCCAACGAGCGGCTGGTTGAGGACTCTCTTTGCAATACGCTTGCTGACAAAGAAGGTATACATACTGTTGAGATCATTTTCTTCCCATTTCAATCCGGAAGACATGGTAAGCAAATCACGTATGGTGATGTCCGATTTATCGCCGTCGTTCGCTCCATACTCAGGAAAGTAAGAAAGGACGCTTTCGTCGAGACTTTCTATGTATCCCTCGCGTATCGCTATGCCGACCAGCGCGGATATGACGCCCTTGCTGGTAGATTTCATATTGTGTGAAACATTTTTGTTGTACGGCTCGAAGTAGGCTTCGAAGGGGATTGTGCCGTTTTTGTATATGATGATGCTGTGAATCGCCAGATCGTTGGCCTCGATGTGCTCGACCATGTTTTCCAGGTCTCCGGATCGGATGCCCTGGCTTTCCGGAGAGACATTCTCCCAAGGCCATTCGGATTCGGCAGTCGGATTGTGTTCTCCATACATCGTATTACAGCCGGTTGCGATGACCACGAACACTGCTCCTACTATATACATCCACTTTTTCATTTCCTTCCTCCCTTGCGATGCAATAAAAAAATGAATAATCACGATGCTAATGTCAAATCGGGAACCATGACAGATCGCGGAGCGACCGAGAATCATCATCCTTTCTGCAGTGGCCACGCATAGTGAGAGTCCAGCGTACTTCCAGAGCAACAGTATCTTTTTTTTCCCAAATATGGTATCTCTGCTTCGACTATCCAAGGGATGCGAAGGAGAACCTATGAACGAACTCTTGTTGAAGGACAACAGCGAACTGCGGGCCGAGGCACGGGGGTTTCTATCCGGATTCTGGGGCCGGTCTGTGCTGACTTACCTGGTATACTCGATCTTGCTCGGCGCAGCCTCCGGTTTCGCCGGAATCGGCAATCTCATCATCGGAGGTCCGATGGATCTCGGGCTTGCAACGTTTCTTCTGTCGCTCAAACGAAAGGGTGATGCGAAGATAGAGGATCTGTTCAAGGGCTTTTCCGTTTTCGAGAGCTCGCTGATCCTCTATATCGTGCGTATGGTTTTTGTTCTGCTCTGGTCACTCCTTCTGATAATCCCGGGAATTGTGGCAGCTCTCAGATACTCAATGGCAATCTACATCCTTCATGACGCCCCCGAATTGACAGGCATGGAAGCCCTGGGCCGGAGCAGGGAGATGATGGAGGGCCATAAGGGTAAGCTTTTCGGCTTGTATCTGAGTTTTATCGGCTGGGCCATCCTCTGTCTGTTCACCCTCGGCATCGGTTATCTCTGGCTCGCTCCGTACATGAAGGCGAGCGAAACATGTTTCTACGAAAACCTGAAGAGTGTGCGGGGCCACGCCGTCACGTAACCGATCCTGACCTTACTGTGCGCATATAAAACTCAACCCGGCGCCATTGTGACGCAGGGTTTCCGGGCGTCAGTGTTGTCGTTGTTTTTCTCGCTGCATCTTTCGCAACGGGTTCCGTATCGGCTGCGGATCAGGCTCATGATTTTCAACAATGTGGCTGCCCCTCTCATGATCCGGATGCCTGCGGCGGCACGATTGTGATGCCTATGCGCTGTTGAGTCTTCTGTATCTCTCGCACACACATTTTTTCCAAGCCAACACAGCCCACTAAAGGAGGCCTTTTAGGACGACGAAAAATCAGAGAAAGAGAAGGTTCTCAAGAAGACAGGAGATAGATCTAACACAACCAAGCTCATCATGGCGGGTGGTATCGCAGCAGCGATCGTGACCGGTGTGGTCGTTGCGGTCCTGCTACTGTCGGCACGAAACACGCAAGGATGTACAGTCAAGCCGGTACTCTCATGATCTGCAACAACTGTGGCCAGGCTTTCCCGACACATAGAATAAATAACGAAGATAAAGGCATGGTGGGAAGTGGTAGGGAGATATCCTCATGCCGACGGCGAACTCCTTATCGGGGCTGACGCTTCCGAGAAGCTCGGACTTTCCATTGGAAACGAAGTGTACATCAAGGGTAACACGCTCCGGGTAACAGGCATTCTAAAGGCGACTGGAAGCCAGGATGATCACGCGGTTATCGCGCCGATATCGAGCATAGTCGGTAACCGGTTCGATCACCGAGCGGACAAAGGAGATCGGTATCTTCAGGGCCATTGTTTTTTCATCCGGGTTCATCTTGCGGATCGTGCTCGGGGAGTATCCGCTTCTCGGTATCTCGGCCGGGACGATCGGAGCCGCGGTCAATGCGTTACGCTGTGTGTCGCTTTCGGTCAACGCGGGTGAGTACGCTGTGATCTTTGGCCCTTCCGGAAGCGGCAAGACGACACTCATGTCCGTCATGGCCGGGCTCCAGCATCCCACGGAGGGAGAAATCGTTATCGATGAAATCTCCATCTATAGGGAGCTGGAGATTGGAAGCCCGCTGATGGAGTCAGGATTGACGAAACTGGAAATACGAGAGCTTTCACGGCAGATGAATCTCCCGACCTGGGACAAAGCTTCCTTTGCGTGCCTGTCTTCCAGATTTCAGTACGGTGATGAGATCACGCTGAAAAAACTGAAACGGGTAGAACAGGCTGAAGATCTTCTCAAGGAAATGGGATTCCGAGTTTTCAGAGCACGTGACCACAGCAGTATTGTCAGGTTAGAGGTCGGTTCTGAAGAGATACAACGCCTTTTCGGCGCCGAATTGAGAAGCGTCATCGTAAAAGGATTGAAGAAGATCGGCTACTCCTTTGTTTCCCTCGATCTGGAAGGCTACCGTACGGGAAGCATGAACGACGTGATTAATATAGACAAAACATAGACATTTGATTACATTCTCACCATGCAAGCTATCCATCCGATTGGCGTGGTTGAGCGACGAACAGGACTTTCCGCTCACGTAATCAGAGTGTGGGAGAGGAGATACGGTGCTGTGGACCCGGTACGCTCCGGGGGTAACCAGAGGCTGTATACCGATGCTGATATAGAGAGGCTCGAGTTGCTCGCAAAGGCTGTCTCGAACGGCGAGAGTATCGGGCGGATTGCACGCCTTCCAAACGAAGAATTACAGCACATTGTAGCGGCTCAAAAACAGCAAAACCCGGTGCCTTCTTCCACACACGAACTGAGCACCACAGAGCCTGAGCCGGCGATACAACGGGCGATTGAAAGTATCGAAATGTCGGATGGCAAAGGACTACGCACTATCCTCTCCGGGTGGCTCTATACGCACGGCATTGTTGATCTGATTGAAAAATTCGTACCCGAACTCCTCAACCGTATCGGAGAAAGATGGCAAGCCGGTGATCTGAAAATTTATCAAGAACATATGGCGAGCGAAACTATCAGGAGCTTTCTCGGCACCGTTTTTGACGACGTGAGTACGGGAGATAGGGGAGAAACCATCATTACCGCGACTCCGCCTGACGAGTTTCACGACATCGGGGCTCTGCTGTGTGCTATCACAGCGGCGACGATGGGATTCGATGTGGTTCATCTTGGATCGGATGTGCCCATCCCTGAACTGGTACGGTTTGCGCTTATCCGCCGGCCCGCAGCTATCCTTTTGAGCTTTGTTTTCAGCTCTGCAAACGAAAAGCTGGTTCAAGGAATTCAAAACCTCCGGGAGATGATCGACCCTGAAACGCGGATTTTCATCGGCGGGCGGGGAGCGGGGTGGTACCGTGACCGTCTCTACGGTCACGGTATTGAATATCTGGACTATCTTTCAGATCTCAGAACCACCCTTGAAACCTTGGCTCCCGCCGGTTGATGACGCGACATGCAGGACCGCCACATGCGCGAAGTAAATTAGACATTTAATCGAAAATACTTAGATAATATATAGACATTGCATCGAAAAGATAGTACATTATCGTATCAAACATGTGGAGGTTGATGTGAAAGCTGGCGCGGTGGTTATTATATTCTCTCTATTTCTTGCTGCATGCAGCCAATCCCCGGACGCGGCCTCTGCGGCAACTGCCGCGAACTGGGTTGAAGAAACACAAAAACTTGATCCGATTGCCGTTGAAGCGGTTTCAGTCCGATGGGACAGCCTCGTCGGCGATATCACCGCGAGCGGACTGATACGCGGGGCGCATGAGGTAACGGTGGTGACGCAGACTCAGGGTGTTATCGAAGATGTTTCTTTCACCCTGGGTGATGCAGTTGAACAAGGGGATGTGTTGGTTTCATTTGACGATACCATTGAACGTCTCTCGGTGGACGAAGCCCGAGAAGCCCTTGCAAGCGCCGAGTTGGATGTAGCAACCGCGGAAAGGTTGGTTGCGACGGGTAACGCCTCTCAGCTACAGCTGACGAGGGCACGAAGCGCCCTCGCAGGTGCCAGGGCCCGCCTTGCACAGGCACAGAAAACGCTTGAGGACAGGACGATGGAAGCTCCCATCTCCGGTTTCGTGGCAAGCGTTGAGAACTCAATCCAGACCGGCAACTCGGTTGGCCGTGGCCTGCCGGTGGCCCGGATCATAGACATCGCCGAACTGGAGGTGGTGCTCTCGATCGGAGAACGGGAAATTCCCTACCTCCAACCCGGTGCAGATGCGTTCATCCGCTTTTCGGCCGCCGGCGATCGCGAGGTGACGGGAACCGTCCACGCAATAGGGGCCGGCAGTGACCCGGCAACGGGGAGCTTTGCCGTGATTGTGCGCTGGACGAATGACCTTGGAAGCGCCGCCCGTGCCGGAATGTCCGCTACCGTACGGATTCCGCCGGTTGGCTCCCCTTGGGCTATTACCGTGCCCGCCAACGCCGTGCAAAGAGTTGGTGAGGAGTATTACCTTTTCGTCGCGGAAGAAGGAGTTGCCCTTCGCAGGGAGGTCCGCGTGGGAAATCTGGCCGGAAATCGCCTGGTGGTGAGCTCGGGACTGGCCGAGGGAGAGGAAGTCATCGTCTCCGCGATTTCATCTTTGAGCGATCAGACTCCGGTAGCAGCAACACTGCCGGCAGGCAGGTAGCATCATGAAAATTGCAGATCTCTCGGTCAAGAATCCGGTTTTAGTAAACATCCTGATGTTCGCTGTTCTCGCACTTGGAGCGTTTAGCATCTCACGCCTCCCAAGGGAGCAGTTTTCAGAAGTTCCGCTCTTCTTCGTGAATGTGATTGTTCCCTTTCCCGGCGTCTCTGCGGAAGACGTGGAGGAAAGCGTTACGATACCGATCGAGCAGGAAATGCAAGGAATCGACAGCCTGGAGGCTATCCGCTCTACCACAACCGAGGGGCTCTCCACGGTCACCCTCGAGTTCGATGACGGCCTGGGCAACGAGGAGTTCGACAGCCTGCTTCAGGACGTCCGCAACCGGTTTACCAACGTTGATCTTCCAAGCGGCGCCCAGCAGGCCATCATCGACGATTTTTCTTCAAATGACTTCCTCCCGGTTATCGAGGTGATCCTGCACGGTACGGAGGATTTCGCCCTCCTTGACCGAACGGCCCGGGATCTGGCAGTTCGCATCAGGCAACGGGCGGAAGTTTCCGGTGTCGATCTCATCGGCACCCGGGATCAACAGATCACCGTGCTTGCACGTCAGGAGCGGCTCGAATCTCTCGGGGTTGGTATCGATGAGGTGGTGCAGGCCATTCAGAGCCGAAACGTCACCATCCCCGCAGGGACCGTGAACTCGGCCAACCGGGAATATCTCCTCCGCACGGTGGGCTCGATCGACGAAGTGGACGAGTTCCGGAGGATTGTAATCCGGCGTACCGGTACGGGAGTGATCCGGCTCGAAGATGTTGCTGACGTACAGCTGCTCTATGAGGAAGGAGGGGTCTCAGGACGATTCAACGGCTCGATGTCAATCACCCTCCGGGTGAACAAGGTCCCTCGGGGTAATTCGGTTGGTGTGATCGAAAGCGTCAAAGAGGAAGTGGCGGCCATCGAATCAGTAACTCCTGAAACGGTGCAGTTCACACTTTCCAACGATTCCACCGTGCAGATCCAGGACAGCATCAGCGTGCTATTGAACAACGCGCTCTTCGGACTGGGGCTGCTTGTGATCATACTCTTTCTGTTCATCGGATTCCGCAACGCCGTCATGACCGCGCTTGGAATCCCGATCACCTTTGCCATTACCTTCGTGGTCCTGGAGCTCATGGGAGAAACGCTGAACTCCAACACCCTCTTCGGCATGGTGCTTGTGTTAGGCCTCATCGTTGACCACTCGATCGTCATCGTCGAGAACAGCTTCCGCTATCGTCAGCTCGGGCTCGCCAAACGGGAAGCGGCCATCAAGGGAACGAACGAAGTCATTGTCCCGGTAATCGCCGCGACCGCCACCACGGTTGCAGCTTTCCTTCCGCTCACCCTGTTGCCGGGGGTGATCGGCCTGTTCCTCCGCGTTGTCCCGCTTACAGTATCGATAGCACTCATCGCATCAACCTTCGAAGCCACTTTTTTCCTTCCCTCACACTTTGCGGACTGGCCGGGGGGGAACCGGAACCGGCGCACCCGCGTATTTGACGCGATACAGCGTGGATTCGAAAAGTTCTCCCGGGGGATCTACCGGTTCCGCGGCCTGACGGTGACGGTCATGCTCATCGTGCTTGTGGGAACCTTCTCCCTGGTGCCGTTTATCCAGCAGGACCTGTTCAGCGCTGAAGATTTCACTTTGTTCTATATCGAGCTCGAAATGCCGCCGGGAACTCCCGAAAGCCGCACGAGCGAGATTGCGGCACGCTTTGAAGAACGTCTGTTACCGCTCGTTGGCCAGGGGGAGATCGTTTCGATCAATTCAACCATCGGATTCTCCCAGCAGGAGAACGGAAGTGTCAGGCGAAGCAACGTGGCCCAGCTCGTTGTTGACTTAGCTGAGATCGAAGAGGGCCGCGAGCGGTCGATCACCGAGATCCTTGCGGAAGCCCAAGTCATCACCCGAGATATCGCCGGGCCCGACACGGTCCGGTTCCGGCGTGCGACGAACGGTCCGCCCTCGGACCCGCCGGTGGTATTCAGGGTTTTCGGCGATAACTATGACGAGCTCCGTGCGGTTTCGCAGGGCATTCAGGACAAGATGCGGGCATACCCGGAACTGTTCAACATACAGGACGATCTGGAAGCCGGTACGCCGGAGCTCAGGGTGATCATAGACGAGGAACGGGCCGCGGCTCTGGGCTTAAGCGCAAGCCAGATCGGACGGTTCATGCGAACGAGCTTTGATGGTATTCCGGCGAGCACGGTTTTTGTCGATAACGAAGAGTTCGATGTGATCGTTCGATACGCAGGCGTCCGGAGCTCCACGGTGGATGAAATCTTTCAGCTTCGCATCCCCACACCTGACGGCAGATTCATCCCCTTCTCCACGGTGGCGGAGCTCCAGGAAGCTGAAGCCCTCGCAGGGATCAATCGGGTTGACGGCAAGCGGGAAGTGACGATCACCTCCGAAACACTCTCGGACGCCAACCTCGGAGATATCAGCCGGGATGTGGAGAGTTTCTTCAATAGAACCTACCTCGATCGTTTTCCCGGAGTCACGTTGTCGGTGGGCGGAGAGTTCGCCGAGTTCAACACGCTCCTCATCCAAATTTTGCGAATCTTCCTGATAGGGGTGCTGCTGATTTACCTGATTCTGGGAACTCAATTCAAGTCGTACACGCAGCCGTTAATGGTTCTCTTTAGCGTCCCGTTCGCGTTCGTGGGTGTTGTTCTCTTTCTCGCGCTCTCCGGTACGCCGCTTTCCACCACGGTTATCTACGCCTCCGTAGCGCTGGCGGGTGTGGCGGTGAACGACACGATAGTGCTCGTGAGCTTCATCAATCAAAGGCGAAAGGAGGGAGCTCCCGTGGGAGAAGCAGTCGTTGAGGCTGTCAGTGCCCGGCTTCGTCCGATCATACTGACCTCGGTTACAACCACGGCCGGCCTGTTGCCGACGGCGCTCGGCCTTGGAGGAACTTCAGTCATCTGGGGTCCGATGGCGAGCACCATCATATTCGGGTTGTTGTTCTCAACAATTACCGCC
>CAZHXC010000011.1:0-1505 GCA_964536145.1 uncultured Spirochaetales bacterium
GATGCTTATGGCAAGAATCCCCTGGGTGATGGCGGAGCTCGCGGCTGCAAACTCTTCGGAGGCCCTGGAAAAACCGAGTAGCCTTACAAACAGGAGCAGCAGAACCACCATTTCCAGGAAGACAAAGGGCCGCAACAGACCATGGCT
Source organism: uncultured Spirochaetales bacterium (assembly GCA_964536145.1). GTDB lineage: Bacteria > Spirochaetota > Spirochaetia > ARS1246 > ARS1246 > JAFGHN01. The sequence goes on from CAZHXC010000011.1 coordinate 148, forward strand.
CCTGAATACGAGTGCCGTGGTAGCAAACGCCGCAGCCTGGACAAGTAGAAAGAGCCCGACCGGTCCCGAAAAACCGGTGAACACGAGCACGGAGAGTGCCATGAGTCCCAGCGAGGAGCCCACCCACACCTTCCAGCTGAACTTTGGCGGTGCAAGAAAGAAAGCGACGTGCATCTGCGCAGGAACGAGCAAAAACCAGAGCCACCGTATGAGCGCATCGTAGGATACGACCACGGCGGGGTGAAAGATCGGGATGCCCACCGCGACCAGATATATCAACAAGCGGGAGTAAAAGAGCATAATAAACCGACGGCTAAACAACACGAACCTCCAATGGATCGTCTTCGAGAATAACGCCTTCAGCGACCCCTATACCGGGATTCGCAGAGAGCGGATCCCGTCTCAACACCCAACCGCCCGCCGGCACCGGCTCATCGGCAGATTCAATGAGTGCAATCCGTCTCGAATCGCGGTTCTTTTCCCGTCCGGGGATTGCAGTGCGGTAGATTCTGATCCGGGCGCCGGGCAGCACGCCTGTCAGAAAGCCGGGGAGACCCGAATCGTAAGCGGTGGTGAAAATAAACACATCTCCCGGATGCAGGTCATCCGGGGCGGTTATCTCCTCGCCGTGTGGATTCCGGTAGTGCGCCGTTGCTATCTCTGATGCAAAGTTGTCGATATCTTCTTCGGTCTCTATTTCTCTCGCATCGTTGCCGACGTACACCAGGAATTGGTAGTCGTTGTGCTCGTGCTTTACCGAACGCAGGAAGTAAAGGAGCGTGCTCTTACACCGATCGAGGAAGAAAACGGATCGTAACGAATCGGATTTCATGGACGTATAAGGTCTGAAATGGACCGTTATGACCTTTGTTTTTTCCTGTGTTACCGGAGAAATCCTAGTAAATAGCTCGGCGAATCGGCTCGAAGCCTTCCAGTTGATATCGCGGTACCGGTCACCCGGAATGTATTCCCGCATGAAGTAACGCTCGACATCCGAGCTCTTGAGCCGGCTCTTGTTTTCATCACCTCTTTGGGCTTCAACGCGTGGCTGCTCCCTGTCCGACTGTAGTGCGGGGCGCACGACGATACTTCTTTCGAATTGGGGAGGAAGGGCTCCCCGGGTAAGTCCAAACACGTCCTTTACCGCAAGGGCTCCGCTTGCGTGAAAGGCGCCGCTCACGGGGAATCGCACCCCGGTGGCGATAGTCTCATCGGGGCCGGGCATCTCGCGGTGGTAGAGAAGCTTTGCGTTTCTGCCTGCGTGGAGGTATCCGTGCAGCAGGAAATGTACCCTGAAAAACGGGAGGGATGTAAAACCTTGGATAGTTCACGGAACTTATCTGATTAATTTTGCGACT
>CAZHXC010000011.1:1515-9250 GCA_964536145.1 uncultured Spirochaetales bacterium
GGATGTAAAACCTTGGATAGAAACCCGGTGATTGTTTTCTTTCTTACCGGCGAACGCGGGAGCCGATGTATCCCAGTCTACCTCTGCCGAAGAGAGTTTTGCCGCCTGGTATCGGGATAGCGCTGCCAGCAGCACCAGGATTGCGAAAATCAGCGCCGACAACAAAAAGGAGTACCGGTTTCCCTCAGCAAACGCGGTTCCAAGAAGGACCACGCTCAGGGCAAACAGCATTGTCCCCGGGATAGTGAGGGGGTAATAAGGAGCTAATCTTTTTAACCGGTCAACGAGAGAGGGTAGTGCTATCTTCCTCACCTCGGCTCCACGGGCACGGTGTCGAGAATCGAGTCGATAACCGACTTTGGTGGCATCTCCGGGTCTCTCATTATCAACCTATGGGACACCGCGCTGTGAAAAACTTCCTTCACCATATCGATGTTGACAAAATCCATTCCCCGGACAAGGGCAAGGGCTCTTACCAATCTGGAGATTTTCACCCCGGTTCTCGGGCTCGCGCCTGTCTGCACTTCAGGATGCTGCCTGGTTTTCCGGACGCAGTTTACTATGTAGTTGACAATTTCCTCGTGAATGGAAACTTCATCTACGAGCGCTCTCCAGCTGATGATATCATCGGATTTCACCACGGGGCCAAAGCTGTTCCACGCGTCATCACGGCCGTGCTGATTCACGATGGAGATCTCATCGGCAATATCCGGATATCCCATCGAAAGCTGGATCATGAAGCGGTCCAACTGCGGTGCGGGTAGCGGAAACAGATGCGCACCTTTCAGATTCATCGTGGATATGATGAAAAACGGGTTTTCGAGGTGATAGGTCTTTCCCTCTATTGTTACCGTCTGCTCTTCCATCGCCTGAAAGAATGACCCTTGAGTCTTTGGTGTCAGGAGATTTATCTCGTCACACAACACGAAGTGCGCGAATATCGGCCCACGGGTAAAAATGAGATCGCTCGTATTTGAATCGATCCTGGTATACCCGAGAATATCCTGCGGAAGCAGGTCCACGGTGCACTGTATTCTATTGAACGGCTCGACCTCCACGCCTTCGAGGGAGTAGTCCCGTTCCGCCCACTCGATAGAGCCTGCGAGCGCCCGGGCCAGAGACGTTTTGCCGACACCGTGAGAATCTGCAAGCATCACGTGACCGCCGGCTATCTTTGCCGCTATAATATATTCGAGCTTGATCCTATCGATATAGATAACCGATCTGATATTCTCGATAAGTTTTCTCGCACCATCCTGGACGACTTCAACCGCCGGGGATATATCAGCGAAATCTTTCATAGTCTGCCTTTGCCTCCACAAAAGGTAGAAGGGTGATGGCGAAAAGTCAAGAATCTTGAACCCCATCGTTTCTTCATTTACCATCGGAAAAAGGAGCTGGTATAAGGGATGGCATCATGTCGTTAACACTTGGTTTGGACTCGGGCTCGGTAGCGGTTGGATTTGTGCTTCTCGATGAGAAGGGAGCTGTAAAAAAGACCGGGTACCGGGCCCACAACGGCAATCCGACGAGCTGTGCAGCTTCTCTGCTGGCGGAATCAGAGGTTACCGGGTGTTTACAGGTGGCAACGGTTGCATCCGCCCCGGGGTTTGTCCAAAGCAGCGCACGTTTTGATGATACCGTTTGTTTGGCTACCGCCGCAAAGAACCTGCACGCGGATGTGCGGTCGCTTCTGGTGATAGGAGGTGAGCGGTTTGGTCTTATCTCCTTTGATGAGGACGGTGAGTACCGCAGGATGAAGACAAACACCTCCTGTGCGGCGGGTACGGGAAGCTTTCTCGACCAACAGGCGCGACGGCTCAATCTCTCGGGCAGCGGAGAGCTTTCAGATCTTGCGGAGAAAGGTACAGGCGAGTTGCCGGCAATCGCTTCCCGCTGTTCGGTATTTGCAAAGACAGACATCATCCACGCCCAACAGGAGGGATACGGGATCGAAGACATTTGCGACGGCATCTGCCTCGGTCTGGCCCGTAACGCCGCGGACGTACTGTTCGACGACGGGAAAGTCGAGCTTCCGGCGGTGTTTTCAGGCGGTGTAGCCCGGAACAGGAGGGTTACCCGTCACCTTGAACGCTACTTGCAGACAAGCTTTCTTACCGATGAATACGCCCATCTTTACGGAGCGCTTGGCGCTGCGCTCTGTCTTCAAAACGCCGGAGGGGGAAGCGACATACACTCCTCACAGATCATCAGGCTTTCTTCCGGTGAGAAGGAATACTTTTTTGCACCGCTCGAGCTGCATCATTCGATCGTTCCGCCCTTTGGTGAGCACGCGCAATATCTATACACCGGAGACGGCGAGCGAGAGCTCCGTAACCCCGTAGAAGTCGACAGCTACGTAGCGCCGGCGCAGGGTACATCCGTAAGGGCCGTCCTCGGAATCGATATCGGCTCGACAAGCACAAAGGCTGCACTGTGTTCTGAAGAAGGGGATGTGCTCGCCGGGTTTTACACGCGTACCGCCGGCAGGCCGGTAAAGGCGGTCATGTCGGTTCTCGAGGCGGCCGATGACTGGATTGAGCAGTCGAAGGCCGGTGTGGAAATAGCCGGCGCCGCTACCACAGGATCGGGACGCAAGCTATCAGGAGCGGTAGTCGGTGCAGACCTTGTTATCGACGAGATAACCGCTCATGCGCGAGCCGCGCTCGAGCTTCATCCTGATGTGGACACGATAATCGAGATCGGTGGCCAGGATTCGAAGTTTACGGCGCTCAAAGCCGGGCGGGTAACCTTCTCAAAGATGAATACGGTGTGCGCCGCCGGTACCGGAAGCTTTCTCGAGGAACAGGCCGCCCGCCTCGATGTCAAGATCGAGGAGTATGAAAAAGTGGCGATGGGATCTGCGGAGCGACAGGTGCACCGTTTTTATGGAACGGGACATCAATTCGTTCATTCATGAGGACTACTCTGCTTCTGAAATCTTAGCGGCCGCGGCTCATTCGGTGTGCGAGAACTACCTTCTCAAAGTGGCGTCTGAAGGGCATATCGGCTCCCATATCGTGTTCCAGGGTGCTACCGCGAAAAACCGCGCGCTTGTTGCGGCGTTTGAGCAGAAACTCAAGGATTCGATACATGTCTCCCGGTACTGTCATCTTACCGGCGCTGTGGGTGCGGCTTTGGCCCTTATGGATGAACCGGTGGCGGACACGCGGTTTCGCGGTATTCGATTGTACCACGAGGAGATTCCGGTTAGCCGGGAGAGGTGCAATCTCTGCGGCAATCACTGTCGTCTGACCATTACGGAGGTACACGGTGAGAAAATCGCGTTCGGGTTTCTCTGCGGCAGGGATTACGAGACAAAGCGCTTTGTTTCAAAGAACGCATCGGGATTGGATCTGCTCGAAACACGCGCGAGCATTCTCAAGGATGCCTTCCGGGACAACGGAGCCCCCGCGGTAAGCATCCGCAACGGCATCACCATCGGTATCCCCGCCGCGCTCCACCTGAGCGAAGAGGTGCCCTTCTGGGAGGCGTTTTTTAGCGCCCTCGGTTTCCAGGTGGTTCACAGCGCAGGTTATGAAAAGGCGGCAGCTTCGGGAAAACTGATTGCCGGTGCGGAGTTTTGCGCGCCTATGGCGGCATTCCACGGCCACGCGCACTATCTCTCCGGGAAGGCCGACGTTCTTTTTATCCCCACATACCTGGAGAATATTCATCGGAATGGGCAGATGCCGGGCATGCGAAAGCTCTGCTACTACACTCAGTTTGCACCGGTCCTGGTAAAGACGCTGATTGAACAGGGAGATGCCGGCCGCCTGTCGCGCTGCGCCGCGCCGGTTTTCGATCCCCGTCTTGGAAGGGAACATATGGTTCGGGCTCTCCGGCAGAGTCTCGAAGATGCCACCGGAGAGAAGGTGGAAAACGAAGAAGTGGAGCAGGCACTGGATCCGGCCGAGGAAGCGCGAGATCGGGCGGCACGCGCCTTTCATCATGAGTTTGCGGTACGAAAACCGGCGCAATCAGGATTTGATGTGGTTCTTCTCGGCCGGCCGTACACCGTCCTCGATCGACCGATGAACAAGGGCATACCTGATATCTTTGGCGCGCTTGGTATCCGGACCTACTATCAGGATATGCTGCCTTCCTCGCTCCGTGGAGAGGTTCGTGAGGAACTCGGTGCGGGACCTGGGCCGGATGGGCAGATCGAGGAGCTGATGAAGGCGGTCCACTGGGACTATGCGGCCAGGATCTTGGAGGCGGCGGCAGCCTGCGCATCGACCGACGAGCTCTACCCGGTGCTTATCACCTCGTTCAAATGCGCTCCCGATTCGTTTATCATCGAGTACTTCACTCGCATCATGGACGGCCACAACAAGCCGTATCTGATCCTCCAGCTCGACGAGCATGCGTCAAATGTCGGGTATGAGACGAGAATAGAGGCTGCGGTACGGGCTTTTCGAAATCATTATGAGACAACCGCAGACCCGGCGCGCGGCAGGACTGCGTCAGCCGGCGGCGTGTTTCCCGATCTTTCGCACGAAGTGAACGGCAGGACGATGCTCTTCCCCAACTGGGACTCGATTGCCTCTCCCTTGGTTGCCGCCAACTTGAAATGGGCGGGATGGGATGTGCGTTTGCTCGAGGAAACTCAGGCGCACATCCGGGAAGCGATGAAATACAACACCGGACAGTGTATTCCGGTGCAGATCATCGCCCACGAGTGCGCAGAATACGTGCGCAAATACCGCCTTGATCCTCAGAAGACGGTGCTTTGGATGGCGCAATCGCAGTGGGCGTGCAATATTCCGATGTATCCGCCCTTTCTGAAAACAACCCTCGAAACTATCGGTGGCGGTATGGAGCAGGTGGGGCTTTATGTCGGGACGCTCCTTCACACCGAATTGCCAAAAGGAGTAGTCATGCGCGGCTATTTTGCCTATCTTTTTGCCGGCCTCATCCGGAGGCTTTCCTGCCGGATCCGGCCATATGAAAAGAGGGTAGGGGAGACGGACGCCGCGACCGAGCAAGCGCTGACGTTATTCAAAAACGCGTTTCTCGGCGAAAGCACACTGGAATCGGCCCTTGTAGAGACGGTGAACCTCTTTGAAGGAATAGAGCATGCCCCTGAGCCGCGGCCGAAAGTAGCGGTGTTTGGCGATTTCTATGTCCGGGACAACGATGTGATGAATCAGGATCTGGTGAGGTGTATCGAACAGGCCGGCGGTGAGGTTGTGACAACGCCTTACAACGAGTACTTGAGAATCGTATCACCGGCGTATTTCAAAAAATGGCTCAAAGCTCGACGGTTTGGCGATCTGGTCAGGTTCAAGTCGATGCTCGCATTGGTTGATCTGATAGAAAAGAGGTATAAACGGCTTTTCCCCGATTTTCTAGATGAAGGGCGGCAGCCGCGTCACCTCACGGTAGAGGAGGAGCTTGGACAATTCAACGTCTCGCTTTCTCATGGAGGCGAAAGCTACGAGAATCTTCTCAAAATCATGCATATTTTGAAAACCCACCCCGATGTGGCGCTTTTCGTTCAGACTAACCCGGCATTCTGCTGTCCGTCACTGATTACTGAAGCGATGTCTGCACAGATCGAGAAAGTCACAGGGGTGCCGGTTGTATCGGTCACATATGACGGCACAGGGGCATTACAGAACAGTGTCGTGGTACCCTATATCCACTTTGCCGCAGAAGGTATGCGATGAGGAAAGAACCGCTTTTCGGCAAGACAATCGGCGAGCTGCGGGAAATCTGCAACACGCTGGATCTTCCAGGCTACACCCCTCAGCAGATATTTGACTGGATATACAAAAAAGGGGTGAAACGCGTGCCTGAGATGACAAACCTCTCTCTGCGCGCGCGCGACCTGCTGGAAGAAGCGTACTGCATAGGGGGTGATGCACCCGCGGAAGTCTGTGAGTCCTCAGACGGAACAAAGAAGTACCTCTTTGCCGTGGGAGAATCAGCCTACCTCGAGGCCGCCTATATTCCCGACAACGCGCGCGCGACGCTGTGTTTGTCTACGCAGAGCGGCTGTGCGAGGGGCTGCCTCTTTTGCATGACCGGCAGGCAAGGGCTGCAGCGCAACCTCACAGCAGGCGAGATACTCAATCAGTACGCCGCAATACCCGAAAGAGAACACATTACGAATATCGTCTACATGGGTATGGGAGAGCCGTTGGACAACCTCGGCCCGGTGCTCGCGAGCCTGGAGATACTTACCGACGCGGGCGGATACCGCTTCAGCCCGCGGAGAGTCACCGTCTCCACCGTGGGTCTCTGGCCGCAATTCGAGACGCTCTATGACTCTACCGCATGCCACATAGCGGTGAGCCTGCACTCGCCAAGGTCTGAAGAACGGGCGCGCCTCATGCCGGTGGAGGTGCAGCATCCTGTGCAGAGAGTGTTGGATTTCCTCAAACACCGGCAGGCCCGGGAGCGCAACGAGCGAGGCGTTGGCCGCCGCGCTCGCCGTATTTCATTTGAATACATACTCTTTGACGGTGTGAACGACAGCGTCTCCCATGCGAATGAACTGGTGCGACTGCTGCACGGCATCAGGTGCAGGGTGAACCTTATCAGGCTCAACCCGGGGAGTGACGGCGTTGTGCAGCCGGCGGGCGAGAAGGCGATAAACGCTTTTCAGCAAACATTAAGAGCGAAGGGCATGATTGCCACCGTCAGAAAACCAAGGGGTCAGGACATCGACGCCGCCTGCGGGTTGCTTTCGACCCGCCGACTGCTGACCTAATACGAATACTTCTTGCGTATCGATAGTATGATATCCTGCATATCGAGAAAAATGTTAATCAGCTCAGGATCAAACTGCTTCCCCGCCTTCCATTCGAGGTACTCGACCACCTCTTTCTGGGTCCACGGCTCTTTGTAACTTCTCCGTGAGATAAGTGAATCGTACACGTCCGCAACCATCACTATTCGGGCGTAGATGGGTATCTCGTTCCCTCTCTTTCCCGGACCGAGTTGTATGTTTCTGGCAAAGATATTGCCGATTTTGCCGGGATAGCCGGATCCGTCCCAGCACTCGTGGTGATTGAGCACCACATCCATCGCCATCTTGTCCCACGGGGAGTCGGTGTGCTTGAAAAGCCTGGCGCCGTAGACGGTGTGCATCCGCATGAGATCCCTCTCGTTGCGGGTAAGGTCGGACTTTTTTTTGAGAATCGTGTCGCTTATGGCGACTTTTCCCACATCGTGGAGCATCGCGGCGGTCCGGAGGATCTCCCTGTTCGCCTTTATTTCCGATTGCTTTATGTGCCGTCTCACCGCCCACTTCTCGTACAATTCTACAGCATACGAACCTACCCGTTTCGCATGCTGGCTGGTTTCAAAGGGATCACGGAGCTCCGATATCTCCACCATCCGGAGCACCATCTCTCGGTTGAGCTTTGCCTGCTCGATGGCAGTTGCCGCGTTTTGAGCGTACTGGGTTATGTAGAGAAGGTCCTGCCCGGAAAAGGGGATAACACTGCCATACTGGTCCTTTGCGTTGATCAGCTGCAATACGCCGACATTTGTCTGCGTCCTCGTGAGCATCGGCACGATAAGCATAGATTTTGTTCTGTACGAAGTTTTTGTGTCGTAATCAGGATTAAAGGCATAGGAGACCTCGCTCGGGATATCGTATACGTCGTCTATCAACAGCGGTTCTGCGGTGGCGGCGACATAGCCCGCTAAAGACTTGCGGTCGATGCCTACGCTGCCGGAATATACGTATCTGCTCTCTGCTGCGTCGCCCTTGAATAGCGTA
>CAZHXC010000011.1:9260-18222 GCA_964536145.1 uncultured Spirochaetales bacterium
AGATAGAGGGTTCCCGCATCCGCGTTGACAAAGTGTCTCGCCTCGGCGAGCACCCGTTCAAGCAGGGTGTCGAGATCCTTTATCAAAGTGAACCCGACGATGGTGTTCAGCAGATTGTCTATGTCCCGATTTGTAGTGGGAACAGGACGATTGATAGCTCTAATACTGGAAGCGTGCTGCAGAAATGACATTTATACTAATGTAGATAATGATTCTTCAGTTTGCAACAATTTTTGCCCGGTTACTATATCCCCCGTCTTCCGAGCAGTGTGTCGATATTCATGGTAACTCCGGCGGTCGCGTTGAAAAAGTATGCGTCCAATCCCGTTGTGGGGAAGGTGAGAAGCGAATCCCCCGCGGAACCCCAATTATAGATGGAGCTTTCGAGATCCACCATGATCGAAAGATACGGGGTTACCGTGAAATCGACGCGTGTGCCGAGTACGAGCGAATTGAGTTCGTGAACAACCGCATCCTGTGTGCTAACATCGGTAAATGACTTTCCCCGGTTCTGATAGGCGAAGGTAAGCAGAACTTTGAACGGCACGTTCTTCTGATAGATGTCCGCAGTGAACGAGTATTGCACAAAGCTGTCAATTATTTCCTGTTTCGCGGTGCGATAAGTGTAGCTCTTTGTCAAAAGGCTGACGTTCGCTATGGCGTTGAGAACGTAGAAGCCCGCCACAACATCGCTTCTCTCCTGCAGGTAATCTCCATCCTGAACGAGCCTCCCGCCGATGCTGCTGTCCGCTCTGAACTCGATAAAAACCAGGCCGGGAAAATCGAGCCGCACTGCGGTGGAGATGCCGGGTTTGAGAATTGACGATGAAGAGTTGAAAAACCCAAAGAACGGACCTACTCCCAGCGTAAAGAAACCCTGATTGTATCTGAGATTAGTGTAAGAGATATTCCTGAGGGTCTGATCGAAATAGAAGCCGATATCCACGCCAAGTTCGCCGCTTATCTCCTCGCTTCCGTATATCGATAACCCCCAGGGAAAATGAGAAGGGTAATCGGTGGCACCCGATGCTCTGTTGTTAGCAAAACCGAGGTTTCCGATTTGAAACTCCGTACCCACCTCAAAAGCGGACAGCGGAAAACCGATGATAAAAAGGCAGAAGATTCCCGAAAAAAGAAGCCGAATAGATCTCATCATTTAAAACTCCGCTCGCACACCCACAAACACCTCAAACATCTCGCTCAAGTTCCATGGAAAGATTTGGGTGTTCACTTTGAAATCCCAGATGACTCCGGATGTAATGGTGCTGAAATATGGGGCAATTACCGCCCTGAACTGCTCTGCTGCGGTGGTGCTCAGGCTTAAGCTTGACTCGACCCCGCCGCTCATAATGCTGACGTTCGGTTCCCCAAACTGAAAGTTGGCGTTTATGTCTGCAGATCCCAACTCGTTTGTCTTCTCTTGCAGGTAGTATTCCGGATGCCAGAAAAGCGTGAGGATAATCGAAAAAAAGTCGAAGCGCACCCGCGGCTCGAAGAGGAAATAGAAGAGGTCGATAGTAAACCTGTCCACATTCGGGTCCCACCGGGGGACACCTATCTGGGTGAGAAACTCTCCGCCCTGGCCGGTATCATAAAAGAGGAGAACACCGGCACGGTAGTATCCGTACTTTGCGTCGGGATACGGATACGATGCGCCGAGGAAGGCTTCAGTCTTGAACAGCTCGGTATTGAAAGCGGTGAACAGATCGAGAGAATAGGTTCCCGTACCGAGATAGGAATCCTGGTATATATAGAGCGCACTCAAGTTGACCGTGGAACCGAATCCGGAGGCTATTTTCAAGCCGGTACCACTCACCGTGTGGATTCCGTCGTAACGTATCTGGTTCTCCTCGGGGAAATAGAGATAACCGCTGAACCGGCTTGCTATCGGTTTTGCACCAAAATACGACGGAAAGATCGTACCCCTCCCGAATACGTCGTTTTCCCCTGTGAAATAGGTGAGATCGAGCGGTATCCCAAAGAGGTTGCGCATAATGACGTATGCGCCTTTAAACTGGAGGTTCTTCTCGCCTTCAGGGTCCTCCAGGTTGTTGCTTTCAAACCCCAGGAGTACACGCCCGCCAAACTTGTAGCCGCCGGCAACGAGAAAGTCTACACTTCCCCGCGTACCAAGAACGAAATCGCCACCACTTGCATATCCGCGTGTGATGAGTTCAAGGTTTGGTACCGCCAGATCAGCCGCCGGGACGCAAAGAGTTACACCAAAAGCAAGGACAAATGCAATTATTCCGACTTTTTTCATCAGGCAGGAACCTCCCCTATAACTGTACAGCAAACCCGCAATATTTCAAATCGCAACGACATAGTTCTCTATTCATGTATCGGCCACAGACCGGCTGCTGCTTAGCAGGAAACCGCTATTGACAACAACGGCAATGCATGTAGTATAAACAGTAGCTGAAAGGCTGATATGGGCGGCTAGCTCAGTTGGTTAGAGCACTTGCTCGACACGCAAGGGGTCACAGGTTCGAATCCCGTGTCGCCCATACCACTTAAAACCCTGCAAAATAAGGGAACACAGGCACCTTGGAGACGATCCGGGGTGCTTTTTTTTGTCGTCATTTGACTAAACATTCATTTAGTCGAATATTTTGCGCATGGTGAGTAAGGTATTTTTCAAGCGCAAAAATCATCGTTTCCGAAACTCTCGCTTCTACCGGAGCACAGGCAAAAAAGGCCTTGCCGGCGAAACGGTCACCTGCATTGCCGACGACGGTTCCGAGAAGCTATTGACAATAAATCCTCCAAAGGAGATGACCGCGTCCGAGCATTCTCCGTCTTTTTCCAGATGGAGCGGCTGTTTCTTCTGAGAAATCTCCTTCGGATATAGCCATCGCGTTGTGCGGAATCGGTGAATCGCCGCTAAAACAGTGATATCTCCCAGAAGAGTGCGGAATTTGACTCAATCCGCAATACTCAATATACTTTATTAAAATAGTCAGGTAATAAGGGTGGCCGTTGCCACTCAAAACATGGCGCTCGCGGCTCGTAGTCTGGGCCTGGCCTCATACTGGGTAGGTGTTTACCAGATCAGGAATGGGAGAGGAAGCGTTGAAAACGAACTGAAAAAACTGTTGGATATCCCGGTTGAGTACAGGCTGATATCGCTTCTTTCAATCGGCAAGCCGGAGGGCGGCAAACAGCCGGCACCAAAAACGGCAGGAAAGAGAAAAGCCGCGGCGGCGGTTAGGCGTCTTTAGAACCCGTTGTAATGAATGATATCTTCAAGCGGTTTTTTCCACGGGCGTTTTTCGGGTACCTTTGCAGGGTACCCGAATGCGGCCATGGCAATCGGTTCCAGATTATCCGGGATATGAAGAATCGACCGTATCTTTTTTTCCCTTCCCGAAAAGTCTACCCAGCAGGAGCCCACACCTTGCAGCCACGCGGCCAATACTATCTGCTGCATGCCGATGGCCACTTCTATCTTGTACCAATCCGGTGACGCCGCCGGTTCTCCGCAACCGACGATTGTGACCGCGGCATCCCCTATGAAGTTCGCGTATCCTTTTGCAAGCTCATTTCTCACCTCGTTGTCCGTGACAACGACAAAGTGCCAGGGCTGAATGTTGCTAGCTGAAGGGGCAATTTGCAGCGCGCCAAGCATTTTATCCAATACCTCATGAGGTATATCCTTTGATTCAAAATCCCGTACGCTTTGCAGGTCAAGCAAAAGATCGATTGCATCCATATTCATATCTCCTTTTATCGCTCGAGAGAAAGGTCTTTATACGCTACCACCTTTACCTTTCTCCATCTCAACTCCAGATTTTCTATATCCGGTACGAGCGCTTCTCCCTCTATCCAAGGCGTGGCGTTATCTATTTCGGTGCGGCGGAGCACCATCGTGCCTTTGCGGTACACCGTCTCAGGAGCTTCAATCACTATCTCGTCAGCATCGCTGATCTCTACTTTTCCGCCGCCTTTCATTCTGATCGTAAGGTTCATCTATGGGCACCTCTATTTACTGCCGCTTTGGCATCCCGCACATACAAAAAACCCCTATCGTGTAATGACATACATTCTTGATGCTCGCACGAAATGTGGGTTTTTCGATGTGTCCCTACGGTAGCTCCACTTCAATCTCCGCTTGCCTAGCACGCTATAGCCCCGCCGAGGCAAAGGCGGTGACTTCAAGGTCCGATCTCCTTTCTCCATGAAGGTGGGTTGGATTCACGGTGTACGACCAGTTCAATCCGCCGCCAACACTCAGAAACCGGAACGGTTGCCATGCGCCGCTTGCAGTAATAATCCACTTCTTTTCCGGAGTCCCCGTCGGCGGAGCATCGCCCGGCGCGGGGTCCCAGGTTGATCCTGCGTACTGCTCCCCCTGGATAATTCTCTTAATGTCGATTTCACCGGACCAGGAACCCGGCACGTTGTATGACGCGGAGACGAGATACACGATTGTATCGGGGCCGTACTCATATCCAAAAGGCTTTGTAATATACTCCATCTGATCGGTGGTGAGTGACCAGTAGCGTCTGGTGTTATAGAAGTAGGGTGAGGCACGTCTGTTGTACAACCAGGGGCTTGTTTGCACCCACTCGAAAGCTCCGTTCAGATATCCGCCGCCGAGTGGGTAGGCGCCCTTTACTCCCGCCACATAGCCGTAAATCGGGGGACCGCCTCCCCCTTCCCGGTCCAACTCATACTGCACGGCAAACTCGTCCATCGCAAGGTGACCGTACAGAGTAAAATAGCGCCACGGCACCACTTCCAACTCTACCGAAAGAAGCGAGTTGAAGCGTTCGGGTGACATCCAGTTGTGGAATACCATCAGATAGTTGAGATCGCGGGGCAATTCCGGCGTGTAGGATGAATAGGTTACCGATTCATTTACCACAAACTTCAGCCGCTCAAAAAAACGCATCTCCAGCCGATGACCGATGAATCCGGAGAAGCCGATCTCTGTACCGTCTGCGAGAAACCGGTCGGTGGCTATGTAGACGTTGGTCATCTTGAACGAAGGAGTAAAGAAGGAGAGCCCCACATAATCATAGAAATCGCTGTAGTCGGAGAGCATCAGATTTCCGCTTACCGCACCGCCCCAGGAGAGCTGGTCCCTGCCTGCAAAAAAGTTCCACCATTTTCCGCCGGTGGCAAGTACCGCCCTGAAGGGAAAGTAGAGGTCGATCCGGATATTCGGATCATCAAGGAGAACATTGAAATAGTTTTGAGCAACATCCGGTGTGGAGGGGCTGGTAACGGTGAGGTGTTCCTCCTTTGCCGCCAGCTCGCTCGTCATATAGAGAGAATCACCATACCAAAACTCGAGAGGGATGCTCAGGAACGGTTGCCGTTCTTCGTAGCCATGTATCCACTCATAGCTCTGCGGCTGAGAACCGGTGGTATCTGAAAGGGGAAGGTGAAAAAACGATTCAACGGTCAGAGAAGGCGACGAATCGAAGGAAAACGCCTCTTCGCTGAACGCGGGCTCATCTCCGGTGAGTTCTTCTTTCAGGAAACGAAGAGCGCTGCGCCCGCTTTCGGATAAAACCGACGGGTTGATCGCCGACCCCGCCGCGGCCATCTCATCGATTGTCCAAGGCCTCGCATCGTTGGGTGTGACCTTGCCGGATTCCTGGTAGAGGTTGTCAACAATCGTATACAAATCCGAAGATACCGGGATAATCGTCTTACCGTTGTAGGCGGAGACCGCCACTACATCAAGCAGTGTGGCGCAGAGAAACGCAGCAATAACACGCCTTTTCATACGTTTACAACTCCACTTTGTACGTGCCGGTAAGCGATAGCGAGAAGAGAAACCCGTTGTTTCCCGGCTGCGGCGTAAAAATCTTTGGTTCACCGGGCACGAGCTCAGCAAGCTCCAGTTGGTTCCATCCGTATCCGAGCAGAAGGGCGAGTGAAAGCTCGAAAGGGGGGAACTCCTTGGAGGCCCTGGCATCGAGCTTTACAATATGCTCCACAACATCGTCTGAAAGCAACTCAAACCGCGGCTCGATCTCCAGCCAATTTTGGTACTCGTGCCAGGGATTAGCCGGGGATTTGGAGCCGTTGATAATCCACTCCGCAGATGTTGTGAGGTCAAAATGATAAGCGGTTCGAACAAACATCGGCGCTGAATACTCAACCGTAAAGGCTATGTTGTTTTCACCATGCTTGTATCCGATATAGTTGTCCTGATACCGCAGAGTTCGGAGCTCCCCGGATGGCATCCGGTACTCGGTTGCAGGATAGTAGACGTACTCGTAGGGGTATAAGCTGAAATTGTCGGAGGAGGTGTATGTCGCGGCAAAGGTATACTTCGTTGCCCCTCCGTGATAGAAGCCGATCGTCCCCGGACCGAGCTCCATTGTACCGCCGATATTCCACGCGACTTTTGAGAGATTTTCGATATGATTGAGGGCGGGGATCGCCCAGCCGAAGAGCGGAGCGAGCAGGCTTGCGTTGATGTCGTCAACGAGAATCTGACTTTCGAGATAGTAAGGGCCGGATTCCCATTCTGCGAAAAAGCCGAACATGCTGTTGATGTTGTTGGCTTGAGACCACGGCCGCCCGCCGGAGGCAAGCGCCATCTGAAGAAGAAACATCGGAATCGGTGCCAAGAAGGATTCTGCATCAAAGCTCTGATCGAGATACAGATATGAGTCCTGAAATCCGAGCCTGAGCGCGCCAAAATCGAAACCAAAGGTTTTAAAGGTAAGTCCCCTGTCTCGGTAGGTCATGTCTTTGCCGATGTACTCGACAGAGGACCGCTGATTCAACCGTACCCAGCGGGTCAGATAAAAAAAACGCTCAGAATCAAAGCGAAACCCTCCGTTGAGCACCGGGATTTCAAGAGCAGAGATATAGAGGGAGTAGGGTGTATTCACCACGTCGCTGTGCGGGAGATACCCGGCGTAGAGCCCGGCATTGCCGAGTGCCGCATGTATTGAAAAATCATTCGGTCTGAAATAGCGGCCGAGCTGGTATGAGGTGTGAGCCGGGTAACGTCGTCCACCCATCATCGAAAGATCGAAATTGAAAGCGAAAGCGCCCTCGTTGACAGAGAGCGCGCCGCGGTTCTCCTCAAAGAAGGCCTCGTTATGAACCCCTAAGTTTTCGGCTGTGAGTGTAAGGGAGTACTCTGCCGCTATCCGCTCGCACATCGCCTGACTCGTGAGGAAGATGAGGAACGCGATAACGCCTGATCGCCGTAGGAATCGTGCAACTGGTGTCATAGGTATCACAGCGTGTCGATGGTCTCCTGAAGACGGTCGTAAACAAATTGATGAATCTTGTGACGTTCACGAGGGCTGATATCTTGAGAAAACAGCACCACAAGCCGCTCGCCTCTGTCCTTGTCCGACCCTACGAGTTTTCCGGAGACCTTACAGAGGACCGCCCTGAGCTTGAGCTGAATATCGTCAAGAAGAGTCCCGGGTCTGAGATTCTGCGGCTTATCAAAGGTACAGGCCATGCCTACCGAACTGATATCGAGGATCGTGCCGCCAAAGTATTCTCCTGAGTATTTGACATTGAAAGTGGCCTTGTCCTGTGGTCTACAGGTGGCTCGAACATATCTCCGTCTTCCTCGTGCCTCGTTTGCTTCCAACGCCTTGACGAAGATCCGGAAGCTTTCTTTCAAGCCGAGCTTCAGCGTGACAAACCCGCACTGAACGCCGATGTCCATGAGGTATTTCTTTGTCAATGCCGGATCCGGATTGTAGGCGAGTATACCGATACGAACACCCTTCGTTTTTTCGTTATTCATGATATTGCGGATGAAGGTTTCCCACTGTGGCTCCTCCATGCCCGCTTCTATGTTTACAAAGAGAATCGAATCCGGGAACTTATTCAAAACCCGTAAAGCCTGCTGAGTATCCCGCAAGAGCGCCACTTCGTATTCGGCGGCGATGAGAAGATGGAGCATCTCTTCCTGAATGACACTCTGGGGGTAGAGAATGAATATTTTTTTGCCGTAAACTTCCGGCATGTGGAAAGCTCCTCAATAGACGATGATACAGATTAACAATACTACACCGTATATGCAATCTACCGCCGGCGGAATGTTCACTGTCGGTCAAAAAGAAAGTTGCTTGCCATATATGTAAGTATATGAGAAGCTCCCCCTAACCCGTGCATGAAGAACCCATGAACAGAACGAAAGACGAACTTATCAGCATGCTCAAAAACTGCAGGAAGGAGCAGGTGACTCTCCGCTCGAGAAACCGTGCATTGGCTGCAAAGCTTGAAGAGCAGGAAAAATACGAGCGCGAGCTTCTCCAGCGGATGTATCTTGACGAGAAGACCGGCTTCCCCAATCATGCCTATCTGTACAGGGACTGCCGGCATATCTTTTCAGACCGGTCTGCGGCAAACGACGGCCAGAAGAGCGCGATAATCTTCATCGCTCTTGATGAAACCTTTGAAATTCTGAAGAAATCCCAGGCTTCCATTGTGAGTGAATGGGTGCTGTACAAAATGGCACACTGGATCAAGGAAATTATAGGCAACCGCGGGAAGGTGTATCATTCCCGGGACACCGAGTTTGCCGTGGTGCTCCATCATATCTCGGACACCGGGGAATGCGTTGAGCTTGCCGAGATTATTTCTTCCAGAACTTCGGAGATCCACCGTTTCCCCGGACACCACATCGCAATCGGCTGTCATATCGGGTTTGCCATCTATCCCGATCATGGTGCGGATGCCGGTACTATTTTCCGGAGCGCGGATATTGCGCTGATGGATTGCAGGAAGAACGGCTGCGCCTATTCGATGTTCAGCTATGAAATGGCACAGGAGCTGATGGAACAGGTCGATCTGAAAAACGGAATATTGCGCGCTCTCGAAGAGCAGGCAATCGAGGAAATAGAGTCGCAGTTTGAGCTTTGTTTCCAGCCGCTGGTAAAGGTGTTTTCGCTCGATAACAAAAACATGAAACACCGTGTTATCGGCTCGGAGTGTCTGTTGCGGTGGAACCATCCAATGATGGGGC
>CAZHXC010000012.1:0-17438 GCA_964536145.1 uncultured Spirochaetales bacterium
GGCGCCCTCCATCCCAAACACTCTGTGGTTGCCGGTGGTGTCCGGGCTCGATACCGAAAGCGAGGCGTCTGCACGAGCGCTTATGGATTGCCTGGCGAGCTCTATACCGCCGCTCAACGTGACGGATCCGGGATGCTGATTGGGTATTGTCGAATAACTCTCAGCATTCACATTCCAGGTGCCCGAGAGCGTGAGATGAGTGAATACTCCTCCGGGAATCCTCAGGCCGTTCGTGATCCCAAAGGTGACGTTGGTGATATTCTCCGCTCCGGAATCAGTCCTGTAAAAAACATCAATGCGTTCGCCGGGCTGAACGGCCTTGTCGAACACAAGCTCGCCGGACTGCTCAACCGTGAAGCCTGTTTCCCGGAATCCGTTCCGGCGGACGATGACTGAACCGGGAATGGGGTTTTCGATCTGTATCGATCCGGTATCGGTCTTCACGATGAACAGAAGCCTTTCGACGACACGGTTGTCCCCGTTCCTGGCGTTGGGGCCGTAGATATACGGGTATCGCTCGGCCAGCGGATAGCGGACACGGCGCAACGTGCCGGCGCCCGGCTGCGTCCCGGAATCTGTGCCGGAGGCCGAAGGGTACACCCGAAACTCCGAATTATCGAACAGCGAAGGGACAAATTGTAAGGGGCTTCCCGGCAACGGTGCACCGGGACTTCCCAATTCAAGCTCTACCGCTCCACGCTCCTCCGGCAGCTCGAACCCGGCGTCATAACGGGCACATTCTTCAAAGGGCGAAAAGAGCGCCGGATCGTAGAGGAGCAGCGCATCCTTGCCGTCCGTCCCCACCTCTATTCGCAATTCATCAAAGCTGAGTGTGAGATAGGTGGTGTTTGTGAAGGAGAAATCTACCGGTTGGGCCTGGGGATCGGGAAACCCGCCGGTAATCCCTGTCAAAGCATCTCGGCCTAACGAGGGGTCTCCCACCGCAAGCCCGTTTTTTTCATAGTAGACCAGGAGGCGTTTCTCCGCGGGCGCATCAAGGGCTACAGTCCCTGCTGAAAGAGAAACACGATACGATGATTCGGGAAGCGGTGCGTACCTATTGCCGTCGCTGCCGGAGGTGCTGTTTCCCGTACCGGGGCTTACCTCCTGGTACAATTCCAGAAAATCGATATCCGCATCCGGGAGGATGAAAAACCTCCCGCGGATATAGTCGGCGGGATGAATGGTGGTTTCGGTTATCTCGCTTGTGCCGATATACCGCTTTCGTTTGATACCAAAGTCCTCGATACGCAGCGTCGCGTCGTGACGGCTCATATCGGTCTCAGTTTGAACGCTTACCCCGAATGAGCCCTTTGCACCCTCGGCAAAGACCGTTTCACCGTACGATTCGACCGGCGGCGCAGGAACTCCAAAGATGAGTTGTCTTAAGAAACCCTCTTCCGGATTTACGTATCCTGCCTGGAGAGAGTTGAGCTCATATCCGGCAAGAACCGATGTCTCAAAGAAGTATCTGTCGTTTAACCAGAGCGACAGGAGCAGATCAGGTTTCTGGATAAATGCTATACCTCCGTTCATGCCGGGATACTGCGCCGGGAACGGGGCAGCGCCCTTTCTCACCGCGAGTCCCGCCGAACCTTCGAGCGATGCTTCCCATGACCCGCTAACGAACAGATCCACCTCCGCACTCCCGAGCTCGGTGGCAAAAATGGCTTCCGGCGCCTCCTCTTCTTCCGGGAAGTACTGGCCGTACAGCTGTGTACAAATGGCCAACAGGCATAGAGATAGTGCCCACCTTATGTCCCTTTTCTCTCTACTCAAATTGCAGATCCATTTATTCGTTCACTTGATGACGTTTCTCTAAGCATCGGTATTATTTTTGATTTGCATATTCATGTAAATCACGGGTAGTGCCGAGAATCTAAAAAAATGAGCGTAGAACAAGAAAAAGCGTCCTTATTTGTAAAAAGGCTGCTGCAGAACCCCGCACTTAAGAATCTTACACCACTTATGCGGGAGGAGCAGATTCTTCAATTTTTATCGCAAAATACGAGACAGCTCTATCCAACACTCTCTTCTGCGGCTTTTTTCCCGGGTAAGAACTGGGAACAGATAGTGAAACTACTTATTCAAGCGCTTAACACGGAAGTCGACGGCGAACTGCTGCCGGAAATTGAAGATATCATCACGGGGAAGATTGACTATGCCTTTCTCCAGTTCCTGCGGCAACAGAACGTACCGCAGCAGAAGGTAAAGGAGGATTTCTTCAATTTCATACTGTCGATTCACAGAAATCCCGACATACGAAGGGAATTATCCGGGCCATACAACGCAATCAAGTTTGGATTTGTAAACCGATATATCGATGAAGCATTCGACAGAAACGAATATGTTCATTTTGAACTGACCAAAGTGCAGCGGTTGAAGATGAGCCGGGATGACATAAAGGATTACATAGCAGTATCGCTCTTCTTAAAACCTGCCGTTTTTCTCCTCACAGCATCACACCAGTCGACCGGAGAAACACAGAGCGGCACCGTTCAAACGCAGTTTATAGAAAAAGTGGCCGGCGTAATCAAAGACAAACTGAAGGTTCTGCCTGAACAGGTGATCCGGAGCGGCTTGTATGCCAACGGATCGTTTTTGGAAAACCGTTCAATGGACGCCACCTCCAGAATAGCGGCGGTGCTTTCGGCGCTCGGGAATAATTACAAGCCGCAGCTCAAAATTGACAGAGGTGCTGACAGTGCCGACAAGAGCTGGCTGAACGTTGCCAGGCGTAATTACAGGTTTTACGGTTACGATGTTAAACTGCTCGATGAGTTTTACAAAATAGCTGCGGAAAACGGCTGGTAGGGGAGAGAAATGACTAACCGTACGAAATCTGTATTGGAATCCATAGTTATCGCGGCGATTCTGCTCGTTCTTGTGCAGACCTTTCTCGAGGATTTTGCCGTGCTTATCGGTTGGTCGTGGGAGGTCCGGAAAATCCTGCTTATTACCGGGTTTTTCTTTGACCTGTTCTTTACCGTTGAGTTTCTTACAAGGTTGTACGTGTCTGTGTACAACGGAAGAGCTGCCCGCTATTTCTTCCGGGAACGAGGTTGGATTGACTTTGCAGCCTCTATCCCGCTTCTCTTGCTCAGCTCCGGTCCGGCGATGCTCGCCCTCGTAACCGGCGGCAGCGCCATGTTTGCCCTCGGCAGTATGCTCAACATTCTCAAGGTGGTGAAGGCGGTGAGGATTGCGCGTATTCTGCGGCTTCTCCGTGTGCTCAAGTTGTTTAAGCAGATCAAGTATACCGACTCACCGATGGCGCAGCGGCATATAGCCAAAATCACGACAATGACAATAACCGTATTCGTTGTTGTGCTATTCTCTGCATCTGTCGCTTTGAGCCTGGTCGACGTACCGAGTGTGGATGAGGTGATAGCTGAGAAAAACAGAGGGACCGTCGAGCGGATAGTATCCGAAATTCCTGCACAAACAAGAGACGCGAAAAACTGGCTCACAGGATTTACCGAGAGCACAAATCTGGAAAACATCCTGCTGGTAAAGAAGGAGGGAACCACCCTCTACTCAAAATACGACAATCAATACTACCGCAATAACTTTGGGCCTGCGGACTATCAGTACATTGCCCGCGGAGGCTACGATTTCTTCTTTGATTTGCGTACCCTTGTGGCGATACAGGCGAAGGATAATCTGATTCACTTTGGCATAGTGATCCTTTTTGTTGTGTCCCTGCTCGTCTACTACAGTCCTCATTTCGCCATTACCGTAACCGACCCCATCGGGGTGATGAGAAAAGGCATGGAGGACGATTCTTACAATCTCGAGGTGAAAATACCCGAACGGTACAAGGAAGACGATATCTACAGGCTTGCAGATGCCTACAACCGCTCATTCCTGCCTATGAAGGACAGGAGTGGCCGGGACGAAGAATCCCGTTCGAGCCTGCTCAATCTTGACGATATACAGGGTCTGTTGAACGAAGAGTAGGATAGGTGTCATGGTTGTTTCGATGCTCAAGTTCATCATTGAGCTGCCTGAATCATATTCACTCAAAGACAAGCGCAGGGTTGTCCGGTCTCTCAAAGACAGGCTCATGAAAAAGTACAAGCTGAGTGTATCTGAGATTGACCTTCACAACTCGCTTACCTATGCTCAGCTCGGCGCCGCCTTGGTTTCCAACTCAAGGACCTACGGCGAATCCGTGCTTCACAAGGCCGTCGACCTCATAGAGCAGGAAGGAATAGGCAGATTACACGATTACAGTATTCTCTCCGAGTTTTATTGACGCCGGAGCCTTACTCCCCGTCCTCTTTCTCGTCAGCTGTGATATCAACAAGATTTCTCAGCGAGTCGATGCATCCCTGAAAGTCACGGAGCGTTTCCTTCAGTGTGAAGTAATTGAGACCGCTGTAGTAAATTTTGGAATAGACCGAAAACTCTATTTCTTCCTCAGATTTTTGCAGGTTCACATAGCAGCCAAACTCGTAGCAGATTCGCAGCATCTCCTCGAGTTTTTCCTGAATATAGAGACCGAGCTCCGGGGAGAATGAGAAAGTAAAGGCGAACTCGATAAACTTATTGTCACTGTCTATGAAAAATCCGCCCTGAAAGCCGTCTTCGTTTTCAAATGCCGAGGAAAAAGTTTCTTCGCTCTTTTCCCCTTCAACCAGATCGTAACCGAGCTCCTTGAACAAAACCCGCACGCGTCTGATTCGCTCTTTCATCAGCTTTGAATATTTCATTGCCCTCCCGCCTTTCGAGAAATGTACGCCGATTAAAGGCCGTTGTTCAAGGGTGAGCGCGAGAAGATTTGCGGGCGCCTCTATAAACCGCTGCTTTGGCTGGCCCCGAAATGTGGGTTTTTCGATGTGCCCCTGTGTGCGTCGTTGTGCCCGGTATCAGGTGCGGGGCCGTCAGGAAGATAGTCATGGGCAATGTTGAAACATGAATTGAAAATATGCTCTCTTGCGTGCTTGTGCAGGTGCACAAGCTGCCTGACGATGGGTTTGAAGTGCACCCGGATATTCTCTTCCCTGTTAGGGCAGCCTACACCCACTATCGGGACCTCATACGCTTCGCACAACCGCTCGATGGCATGCTCTTTTACCAGGCAGAGTGGTCTGATGATTCGCATCTTCCCGTCAAAGAAGCGTTGAACGGGCATCATGGTGGAGAAATAGCCCCGGGTCACCATATTAATGAGGGTTGTTTCAATGATGTCATCCATATGATGGCCAAGGGCGAGGACGTTGATCTGTCTCTGATCAGCGTAATCAAAAAGAATCCGTTTCCGGTTCCTCGAGCAGAGATAGCAGCTGAACTTCCCCTTGAACGAAGGGGGATACATTGACGCTTGTATGATTTCAAGAGGGATCCCGATGGTTTGGAAATACGCCGCAATACTCTCTCTTTCCCCCTCTGTAATTGGAAGCTCCTTCCATTCGATAAACACCGCTGAAAGAGGATTCTTTTCCGGAAGCCACTTTGTCCGTATGGCAAGCGCTAGTGAA
Organism: uncultured Spirochaetales bacterium; assembly: GCA_964536145.1. GTDB lineage: Bacteria > Spirochaetota > Spirochaetia > ARS1246 > ARS1246 > JAFGHN01. Next base: position 5,484 of record CAZHXC010000012.1, read on the forward strand.
AGGAAGTTGGAGTCCTTGCCACCGGAAGCTCCGAGCAGGATCGGCTCTCCGGGCTTAACCATCGAGAACCTGTCGATTGCCCGCCCTGTGGTCTTGACGGTGCGGAACAGTGTTGGAGGGATCCTCCCCGACATGACCGATCTCAGCTGATCCAATCCGCGATCCTCCCGGGCGGGCGTATCGTTTCAACGAGCTGTGGATGAATCATGAGGCGAATTTTCCTGAGCGTCCCGGTGAAACCGTCAATGACCTCTTTTGAGAACGCGCTCCCGGCTTGAGTAAACGAAATGAGATTACTCTCAGATTGGATCTTCAGATCAACCTCAAAAGAGACCGGTTCGGGAATATCGAGAATCACCATCGACATATCCACACCCAGTTTTTCACAGATCTCCCGTTCAATCCGGGAGCGCGTGGAAAGGCCGAGAAGCATATTGTGTGCGGGATCATTGGCCTGAAAGGTCTCTTCGAGGACCACCTTGTAAAGTCTTCGCTCCCAACAGGCGTTTACCAGGCCCGCATGGGGGAAAGAAGGCGCGCTGTATTGGGAGAAGAACTCGTAATCATCGAGGCCGTAGAGATCGGCGGGATCAACCAAACCTTCACACATGCCTGCATAGATAGCCTTTTTTATCATTGCCGTGGCGATTCTGACAACCCGGTGCCAGTATACCGACCGGTACATGAGGTACTTTGAGAACAGGATGTTTTCTACAGCGTGCAGATCCTCCTCATCGAGGACGAGACCCTCGGTCTTATGGAATTTGAGCTTGCTTATGATAAAATCAACATCCTGGACACCGTAGGGTACTCCGCAAAAATACGCGTCTCTTGAAAGATAGTCGAGTTTGTCCGGGTCAAGCACGCCTGACAGGATCCTCCTGTATATGGCAACCTCGTCGGAGCCTCCGCTGTCTCTATCCTCGTCGATGATTCGGGCAACCATGTCCGGGTCTGCGCCTTCATATTCTTCAATGCATCTTGAAAGCTGGGTATCAAGGACGATACGTGCGGTAAGAGACTCATGGCTCTCGAGGGGGAGCTCTTTTAACGAATGGGCATAGGGAAAGTGGCCGAGGTCATGAAGGAGTGAGGCACAGAGAAACGACCGCACACCGCCTTCGGTAAGCTCATCAGCGGACTGAAAGGACGTTAACGCCTGAATAATCCGCCGCGCAAGGCAAAATACGCCGAGTGAATGATTGAGCCGGGTGTGTGTTGCCCCGGGATACACCATATATGTCGGCCCGAGCTGCTTTATCCCCGCGAGCTTTTGAAACACCGCTGCCGAAGTAAGACGCTTCAGCCCCGGTGTCAGATAGATGTGATTCCAGAGGGGGTCGCGTATTGGCTCGGTAAAGTTGTAAGCGAGATATGTTCTGATTTTTTCCCTTTCTCCCATAACTGAGTTTGAATGTAACCTGAACTTTTCTGCCCGTCTATCGGCCGGACGGAAATACGAGGAATTGGACCATTACAAAAGGCTTTGACAGCGTGCATAAAGTTTTGATAGAACGAGATATGAAAAGAATAATTCTGCTGGTTGCAGTTGCCGTGGTCGCATGTGCCGGGTGTTCCTCAAAGCGAGAAGCAGAGCCCGCGGTGCAAGAGCCGGCGGCCGTTGAGGAAAAACCGGCGGAAGAGAATACGCGGGAACGTACAATCACCCTCACCCCCAGGAAGGAACCGCCGGCACCGCAGCCGGCTCGCGTGGTGAGCCGGTCACGACCGGTTATGCAGCGTGACCAGATCTTGAGTTTGCGCGGAGGGGAGGTGTTTGGACCGGAGGATTATGAAATTGGGGTGCTGCAGGGTTACAGCGATGATAGAAATATTAAGGCAATCCTCGAACGAATACGGTCATTTCAGAAAGGACTATCCGCCGGTACGGTGCCTTTAGCCGATGTTCATCCGGACTGGGCAGAACAGGCGCAGCGGTCGCTCAATTTTCACCTTGAACGAGGCAATATCCCATCTGACGTCCGGGTGGGAGCAATTGAGATATATTCTCCGGGAGTAGCGCGGGCAAATATCAGATTGACGGGAGATCCAGGTATTGCATTCGGCGAAATCTATCTGAAAGAATCTGACACCCTTTGGCTGGTTAACGACTTGCAGCTCGACATGGCAGATTTGTCGGAGGTTCCTGAACAGAAAGAAGAGCCATATGAACCTTCCGTGTACCGAATGACGAACATCCCCTAGACGGATTACAATTGATATAGGTGCGTCATGGGAACAACGATAAGTAGAATCGAGAAAGAGTTCGTTCTGAATTCCGTATGCGACAATGCCATTCGACTACGGCTTTCCGGTTACAAAGTGCGAACTTTTGGATATCTCAAATCGGTTGACGAAGAGTACATCATGATAGGAGCCGACGAGCCTCTGTCTGCGTACTTCTCCGTAGGCGACAATATGCGTGTCTATTTCTCATATTATGGACACGTGATGACATTTGAGACGGTGGTGCGCGGGTTTGACGACGGTGAGCTCAAAGCCGAGCTTCCGGGTAGCGTTCACAAGAACCTGACGAGGAAATACGAGCGGGTTTCTCCGCCGGGTGACGTGTCTATTTCCTTTGAAATACAAGAGGCAAAGATCGAGCTGGAGTTTCCAAAAACCGAAGAGTACAACCCGGCCGAACCCCCTGAGTATTCGGACGAATACGATCCGTCCGACCTCGAGGCGCTTGTCGAGGTTTTTAGAGAAAAAGTGAAAAAAAAGGCCAGTGTCAATTCGGTCATCATGCTGAGAGAACGGCCGCCGCAGACTTTTGAAGAGAAACTCGTGGTAAAAACCGGAAAGATTCTCTTCATCCCGAATACCGCAGGAAGATTTCCGGAAAATGATTTTGGTATGGGCGGACGTATCATCACCAGGGCGATGATGTTGAATCATGAGAATTTTGGACCCGACGACGGTTCGAGTCAGGATGTATTGCCGGAATTGCTTGCAGAGAAGCGGAAAAAGGGGATAAAGGCTGAGATATATTGCCCTGTTATTTATCACGAGTACGCGGTTGGGATTATCTATCTTGCACAAAAAATCGGGGCGGAAACCGTGTTTGATCACGATCTGCTCGATGAAACGTACCAATTTTCAAAGATATTGACCTATGCCCTACAGGCAAACGGATACTTCAAAGAACACGAGAGACAGAGCAACAGCTTCAGCGGCGATATTATCGACATAAGCGCGTCAGGAATCCTTTTTGCCAACTCTTCCAAAGAGCTCGACCAGGCTTTGGCCCTCTACGCCGACATCGACTTGAGCGTGCGATTCGGACAGCGTTCCATGAGAATCGGCGCACGGGTGATGAGAAAACTGCGTGATGCGCGAATGACCTACTACGGCGTCCAGTTTATGGAGATCAAGCCGGAGGATTTCCGATTTGTATTCGAGTACGTATACGGCAGAACCATCACTACCGAAGACGAGGAGCAGTGGGAAGGCGGCGCACCTCCGCCCGCACTGAAATTCGATTGATACATGGTATATTTTTTTGCCAACCTGCCTGCATACCGCCAGCTGAAAAAACTCGAGAAAGAAATCCTATCGGAAGCTGAAGAAGCGCTTCATGATTTACAGGAAAATACCCGGCTTGATCCGGTATTTGAGGAAGACGGCAACTGGGTTTTCGCTATCTCTCCGGCGGGTAGTAAGGGCGAATTGCGGCGCGCCTTGAAGCGACTGGCAGACGGGGTGATGGCGTTCCGGGAAAAGATGTGCGAATACGAACGCCGGCTGCAGGGTTTCAACTGCCTTATCGATTCCGGTGAAGGTGGTGTTGACCGGGCACGGCTTGACCTGTTCAAAAAGGAAATGCTCTTCACATCCGGCGAAGGCGAGCTCTTGATTACAAAACGCGCATTGCAGCTGTTTGACGGTATCCTCACTACCACTCCGGCTGCAGAAGGTTTGTTTGTCGTCTCGGGTGTCAAATCAGAGGATGAGCCTTTGGAGCCGGCAGCCGATTTTTTTGTGCGAGACCGGTTTATCCCGGATTTCAAGGCGGCGTTGGAATCAATCTATCTCGATGAGTCTGATGCAACGGTCGTCATTGTACTTTCAAAACCCGGCGACGGTGGACTCGAAACCGTCAGGTTTGTGCTTGGATCGATATATGCATCAACTGAAGCGTCCTGTATTGCGATTCGTGGTGGATACACGAGGTTTGGCGATTCCGTGCCCGTGGAGCAGAGCATTTCCGAGGCTCTGGACTTCTATTTGATTACCGACTATTTGAGCGATAATGAGAACAGCCTGTGGGAACGGCATCTCAGGTTGCTGGAAAAGGGGGGCGGCCGGCTCGCGAGCGATCGCGCCGATATAGACTTCTTTCAGATACTCGATCTGCAACTTACCGCCTACGAACGGTATATGGATGGTGAATTGTCTCCGCCGACGTGGTTGTGCGAGAGCTTCACTGCTCTGTGTCCGGCGGTCAAACGTGCTGTCTTGAGAATTATCGGATCAAAATCCCGTATCATCCCGATAATAGTCTGTGATGAGGCGCCGGATGATCTACAGTCGGTACCTCATACGCTCCTGCAAGTTCCGGACATTCAAGCATCAGAGATCGTTGCCGGAGCAGAGACCGATGGCCTTTCGGGCGAATCAGCGGTACGATATATGCAAAAAAGCGATGGCTCGCTGAAAACTCTCTGCCGGATACTCCGTCTCTCCATGGACAAAAAGCCCACTGAAAGAGAGTTGAAAGATCCGTTGTGCGCGCTGCTGTCTGAGCTTGATCCGGCAATTCAACGCGCGCTCCTCTTGTTGCTCGAGGGTCATCTGGTATTGCACGGAGAGCGACTCGCCAGGTTTCTGGAAAAAGACGGATTGCCCAACGAGATGGTTAGCGCGGCACGGTTAACGTATCAGGAGTTGAAGCTCGACAGCGTGATAGATCCGGGGGAACTTTCGCGCGCGGTAGAATGTCTCGATCAGTTGCCCGGAATATCCAGGATGAAATCGTTGCAGGCGGTCTGTTCGTTTATAACAGATGAGTACCACGATATCGCGTCCGGGAGCCACCCGCAGTTCCACGAGAAATTCCATCCGGGGCCTTCGGTGATTGAGTTTCTCAAGAGGGCAAAGGCTCCGGAAACCGGCTATATCTTGCTCAAAGCCTACGTTGAAGACCTGCTCGAAACAGGCGATCTGAAAACCGCCGGGGAGGCCCTGAATAATCTTGAGCAACTGAGAAAAAAACCGGACACCGCGGCAGGCTTGAGCGCTCTCAAGCTGAAAGCAAGCGTCTTTTCCAGAGACGAGCAGAAGGCGGCGGCAGCTTTGGCTGAGCTCAGATCATTCAACGATTTGAACAGCAGCGATATGAGCGGACAGCGGTGTCTTGAATATGCACGGTACTATTATGCAACCGGCGCGTACCAGGAGGCTCTCCAGGAATCCAAAAACGCGCTCCTCTACTTTCAGCAGCGTAACGTTTCCAGGGAAAATGAAGCGTATCTCTATATCGGGCTCAACATGCTTGCGCTGTCACGGATAGACGAGGCGGCGGCGTATCTGCAGATTGCGCGGGAAAGCGCACAGCGTGATAATGCGATGCTTTTCATCCTAAACGGCATCTACGCATCCATTACCCATTTCATCATTGGCAATCAGACAAGGGCGCGCGCAGCGTTGGAGGAGACAGGTTCTGTGGCAAAAGGGTGCGCCCTCCACCGGTTTGAGCTATATCTGGTTTTTCTCGAAGTGCGGATCCAGTTTGAACTCGGGCGGTATGAACGGTGTATTGAGCTTTGTGCTCACGGGTTGACGCTGTGTATGCTGTATGGGGACGAGCCCCGGCCGGTATTTCAGTCCTGGCTGAAGCGCGCCGAGGCGTTTTCCGGATCCGCTGCAAAAGCGGCGACAGCACTCGAGCACTTTCTCGAAGCTTTGGCTGAGAAATCTCCCGTCCAAGCGGAAGCGCGGCTGTTTCTGGCTGAGGCTCTTTTTCTGTCGGACCAGCAGGAGAAGGCGTTCCGGGCATTGCGACCGGAGCTGTTTGGCTTTAGAAATGAGCCTGATGGATTTGAACCTGCTGAGAAAATGAGGTGGAGCAGCGGATTTGCGCAGCTGGAAGACCGGGCACTAGGAGGTGAATTGCTCGGGTTGCGGATTCGGGCGTTCAGGGCCTATCTGCAGAGTTTGGTTGAGAACACGGAGACTGGAATGAACGAGCTCACGCGTATAACGCGGGAAGAGAAGCTTTCTCACATCGATCCTTACAACGGACTCTACTTCTATTTCTACGCATGCGCGATCGGCAATTCCTTTGGAGTGCGCAATCTTGACCGTCTGACGGCCTTGAGCAAGGCTTTCAAGTATATACAGGAACGAGCAGCAACCATGGATAACTCGGCCGACAAGCAATCATACCTGAGGAGAAACTACTTCAATGCCAGAATTCTCGAGGATGCGAGAGCGAGCAATCTCATGTAACGAAGGTTCAGGCAGAGTGGAGCAAACGACCGCTGCATCCTTTGCGAACTCCGCGGGAAATTCCGACTCTGTTGACACTCATATAGACCGCTGCTATATTTCACTAGTTATAAGAAAATATCTACTATTCGGCGGCGTAGCTCAGTTGGCAGAGCAAGCGGCTCATATCCGCTTTGTCAGGGGTTCAAGTCCCTTCGCCGCTATTTTCATAGGAGGTAGAAAAGAATGAGCGTTTTGACGGAAATTTCCGAACAGCTGCAGAAGGGAAAGGCGAACGAAGTAAAGGAATTGGTCCAGAAGGGCATAGATGAAGGTATGGCGGCAAAGAGCATCCTCGAAGAGGGGCTCATGCCCGGCATGGCGGTCATCGGGGACAAGTTCAAGAGAAACGAGGTGTACGTACCGGAAGTGCTCATTGCCGCAAGGGCGATGAACGCCGGTATTGAAATCCTGAAGCCTCACATGAGTGAAGCGGACAGCTCTAACAAGGGGACGGTTGTTCTTGGTACGGTGAAGGGAGACCTTCATGATATCGGGAAGAACCTTGTCAAGATCATGCTCGAAGGCAAAGGGTTAAACGTTATCGATCTTGGAATCGATGTTGCGCCCGAAAAATTTGTTGAAGCCGCAAAAGAGCATTCTGCAAAAATAGTAGCGTGTTCGGCTCTGCTTACCACTACCATGACGGAAATGGAAAAAGTGGTAAAGGCACTCGAAGAGGCCGGAATGCGCGACAACGTTGCCGTCTTGATCGGCGGTGCGCCTGTAACGCAGAGTTTTTGCGAGAGCATCGGTGCCGATAAGTATGCACCGGACGCCGCATCCGCAGCCGATGAGGCGCTTGCGGTCTGCAGCGCCTGAGAAAACGGGTTATTGACGGGCTTTGCTGCTGACAGCCGTTCCGTGGCAAAGCCTGTATTTTTTCCCGCTGCCGCAATAGCAGGGATCGTTCCATCCTATCCTTACCGGTGGCGGTTTTGTAAACACGCGTCTTTGAAACTCCGGGACCTCTGCCTGACGTCCGTTTAGATAATCTACCGAAAGTCTTTCAAAATCAGGAATCGATCGCTCATAAAACGCTTTCCAGCCTTCACATAGCCGGCTCAGGTTCGTGGAATCTCGCGAGACGTGATATCGCTGTTTGATGCAATCTCCGGAACAAAACCGCAAGTATTTGCAGCGTGAGCAGTTTTCGTTCCACTCCGATTTGAGCGATGCAAATCCATGGTAGCGCCGCGAATGCACGAGCTCGTCCCAACTGTCTTTTGTGATATTGCCAAGCCGCGTTCTCTTTTCAACAAAGAAGTCGCAGGGATAGATATCTCCGTTGTATTCGACAACAAAGTACTGGTTGCAGTAGCCGCCCTGGACACACATCGAGTAGGTACCGTTTACCATGAGCTGGATGATTGCGTCGAAATCCCTAATCGAAACAACCCTGGTATCGGTGGCAAGCCACTTTTCGAAAATTCCGATGAGAAACCCACCCCATTGTTCACCGGTTATGGTGTAGGGAAGCGGTTTTCCCTGAGCGTCGAACTCTACGCAGGGGATGTACTGATGATAGTAGATGCCGAGGTCTTTGAGGTAGTCGTATACCATCTCAGGTTGCGAGACGTTCGCGCTGCTTACGAGTACGAGCGCATTGTACTGCACGTTGTGCCTGTTGAGCGCGTCGATGCCCCTGAGTACAGCTTCATGCGATCCTTTTCCCGCGGCGTTTTTTCTGTAGGTGTCATGCAAACCGGTGGGTCCATCTATGCTGACGCCTAAGAGGTAGTTGTATTCCGCCAGATGCGCCGCGAAATCATCGTCTATCAGAGTGGCGTTTGTCTGGAGACCGTTTGATACGACTGCTCCAGCTTTGCCGTGCTTTTTCTGCAGCTCGACCACCTTTTTGAAGAAATCCAAACCCATGAGGGTTGGTTCCCCGCCTTGCCATCCAAATGAGTATGCAGGCTGACTTGTTTGCATATAGCTCTTTACCATCTGTTCGAGTACGTCGTCAGGCATCCGGTGTATCCGTGTTTCCGGGTAGAGGGCGCTGTGGTCGAGGTAGAAGCAGTAGTCGCACCGCAGGTTACAATCGGCGGACGCGGGCTTTACGAGCAGAGAAAAATGGTGGTTTGGGTCTTCGTGGTTAGACAGACTCGGCGCTCCTTTCTTTGGCAATCTTCAGACACAACCTACAAAAGAAAAAGCCGCCCGGCAATCGGACGGCTTTGTTTACTTTCTTAAGCGTGAAGTGTTTCCGCTTCTGCCGTGCTACCGGCCTTGTTGGGCCGCAGGTTCTAGAAGTAACCCGGGGCTGAACTCGAGCACGTAGTTCCTGCCCGCTTCAAACACGTATCGTCCTTCAAATGACATTCCCCCTGTCTGGACCCTTATCAGGTGCTCGCCGGCGTCAACCTCAAACGGTTGATTGAGCGTGCCGGGTATTCTCGATCCGTCTACATACAGTTCAAACAGCCGCAGTGCCTGTTTCACTGCCGGGTTCAGCACATTTTCAGGGACCACAAAGGTTACCTCAGAGACCTGCTTGCGGAGATTCACGTTGATGTTGAAATTGTCCGCAACGGTTATGGTCTGACTGGACTCGAAAAAACCCGGAGCTACGAGCCTCAGGGCGTATGTGCCGGGCGTCACCTCAACCTGGAGCGGAGTTCTGCCGATGCGGTCACCGCCAAGATACACATCTGCGCCCTGCACGTTTGCTGTAACGTTGAGTCGGAAGCTCTTCGGTTCGAGCTGCGCGTTCACCGTCATGTCGCTCGAAAGACTGACTGACGTCGTGAATGGATGATAGTTGTTTGCCTCAACGGTGATAGAATAACTCCCCTGCGGAAGGGTAAGCCGGGTTGGAACCGCCCCACGCCGTTGTCCGTCCACATACACCTCTGAACCCTTTACGTTTGAGGTGACCATGAGCGTGTGGGTGATGGGCTCGAGCGTGGCGTTTATGGTCAGATCTCTCGTGAGATTCACGTTCGCGGTGTAATCCTTGTAGCCGTCGGCCCTGACGGTAATGCTGTAGGAACCTGCCGAAAGCGTAAGGTTCATCGGCGTGACAGCCTTCTGGCGAACCGCGTTAACGAAAACCTGGGCGCCCCGAACGTTTGAGTTGATGCTAAGAGTATAACTGCCGCCGCCTGAACGTCCTCTGCCTGCGGCACCGGTTTGTGCGAAAACCGTTGCAGCGGTTACGAGGAGAACAAGAAGTGCGAGCAAAAGTCTTTTTGTTTTCATTGGAATACCTCTTTCCTGATAATAGCCCTATCTCGCGGCGCCGTACACACCAAAAACCGGTGCGGGGCGTTCGTGAGTGCTCAAGATGCCGGAAGCATTTGAGCCATAATCCACTAACTGAACGTCAGGTACAAACTGAAACCAGGTTGTATCGCCAGGGGTCGCGGTTTCACCAATGAAAAGATTAACTCGCAGAAGGCTTGCGGTGCGCAAGTCTGCGTATTCCGGCACTTTGTAGACACCCAGTAGCGTTGACCCTTGCACGATGTGGAGTACGGCTTCTGCTCCGTCGCCGTCTTGCGACGAGATCAGATGTTCTTCCGCGCTCTCGGGAGTTCCTCTTGGTCCGGGAGTTATACCGTCGGAACTAATGTGGGTTGCGTTCCAACCATCAACGTAGTATTCCATGATACCGACCCAGGTCCAGGTCGCGGTGGAGGGAAGACCGGTGTTGCCGCCACCAATAATTTGATATGTCGAGGAGCTGTTCCAGTCGGCTATCCAGTGCGGCAGCGTTCTCACGGTGATTACCTCGGGACCTCTCGCGTCAACATCGTCCCTGTCGACTGTTATCGCCGGCCCGTCATTCTTCAAATCGCCTCCTCCCAATACGTCACTGACATAGTTAGTTGACCTTGTTGATCCGCCGCCCACGTATTCTCGATTGGTTAACGTGTTTGGACCAAATCCATCGGTTCCGGGTATCGCCTCATACGGTTCTTGAAAGGTAATGGAGTACGCTGGAGTGTACGTTCCGTAACCTGTCCCGTTTCCCTTGGGGAATGTGAGACGCCCGTCAAGGTCCTGATAAGAGTCGTTCCAGGTCAAGATAAAAGAGATGGCCGTGCTTTCAAAGTCCTCGTCAAGCTTGATACCGAGGATATCGGGTACACCGGTACGCCAATTGCCAATATAAACCGTCTGCGGAATGAAGAACCATCCGCTTTTGCTCGCGGTGACCTTGTATTCTCCTTCACCCTCATATTCAAGATTATACGAGCCGACAGACGACGTCGTTACAGTCTGTGAACTCCCACCCACTTTGGTAAAAGTAACTGTAACATCGCTTACGCCAGTAAGTGAATCTGTTCGGGCGTTGACAACGTCCCCGGTTACAGAAAAAAACGTAACTTCTATACTGCCCTCACATCCGAGCAACGCGATCAAAAACGATGCCGCAATCGCAAGTACTATCAATTTCCTTTTAGTCATTAAGCTTCTCCTTGCAAAAATATACGCAAACAAATATACGTCATAAGAAATTAAAAAACCAATCCCCCAGTTATGAGAATTAGCCTAAAAAGCCCTTTTTTTGCGCCATACGTGCACGTCTTAGTATATGAAAAACCGAAGGGCCGTCAATTTGTTACTTTTTTGCGTGATCGATTGTTTCCGATGTCCGCTTGTCGCTATCATATCGGTATGAACGATTTCTATGCGGTTTTTGCCGAACATTATGACGATGTTTTTCTTCCAGAGCCGGAGATTGTCTCATTTCTCGCGATGAGTATGCAGGGCAGGACAGAACTCCTCGATCTCGCCTGCGGTACGGGCACCTACGCAATTGAGCTTGCATCTCGCGGATTTCGAGTCACCGGCGTTGACAATGAGGAACGAATGATAGAGCTTGCGAAGGCAAAACGGGCGGCACCGCCCACCGCCACAGGCGAGGAAGCCACCGCTTTGCACGGGAAGACCGATTTTTTCCACGCTGATATGACGGGCGCTTCAGACGGTGATGCGGTTTTCTTGCAGCGATACGATGGCGCGTATTGCATCGGCAACTCGCTTCCACATCTGTCCGATATAGCAGAAATGGAGAAGGCTCTTTCAGTCTGGAGGGGCGCACTCGACCCCGGAGGCGTGCTTGTCGTCCAGGTGGTCAACTTTTCCAGGTTCATCTCCGGTGGAAGTACGGATCTGCCTGCAATAGAGCGGGATGAGCTTACCTTCACGCGGCGCTACGTGGTTCCGCCCGGAAACGGATCACCTCCTGATTCCGTTTGCTTTGAGGCGACCCTCACCCTCCGGTCCACGGGGCAGGTATACCAAAGCTCGGTGCCTCTCCTGGTGATCGACAAAGAGCTCCTCACCGGCTTGATTCAGAGAGCGGGGTTTTCTGATCTCGAGCTCTTTGGAAATTACGATGGAAGGGAGTATGATGAGAAAAACTCGTTTCTGCTGATCTGCAGAGCGCGAGCGTGCTGAGACTCGTAGCCGAGCGCGCAGCTGGAGCACGGCGGCCGGCTGGAGGCT
>CAZHXC010000013.1:0-3007 GCA_964536145.1 uncultured Spirochaetales bacterium
CGGGCAGACGTCAACCCACTTTCCGCATGAGATACAAATATCCCGGTCAACCCAAACGAGCCCCTCGTCATCGTAATCTATCGCATCTACCGGGCAGACCTTTATGCAGCTGCCGAGCCCCACACAACCGTAAGGACACTTTTTTGGACCGCCGTACATCATAACGGCCGCATTACAATCCTCCACCCCTTCATACTCGTACTCATACTCTGAGGTGTCTTTACCTCCGCGGCAGTGAACCTGGGCTACGAGGTGTTCTTCGGAGACCTCAACCTCCCGCTCCATGATCCGGCCCAACTCGACCACCGTATCCGGTCCACCCGGCTTACACAGATCAAGAGGCGTCTCCTCATCGGTTACTATCGCCTCTGCATAGCTCGAACATCCGGCATAGCCGCAGGCGCCACAGTTCAAGCCGGGCAAAGCCGCTTCCACTCTCTCTATCCTTTCATCTTTCTTGACGGCCAAGAACCGCGACGCTATAAACAATCCGATTCCAAACAGCGCACCGAGCAGACCAACCGAGAGGAAAGCCCAAAGTATCGTCATCATGAGAAGTTCTCCTCTACCCTATGAGATTCCGGAGTAGTGCCTTATCAAAGGCCATAAACGCGAGCGCCATCAGCCCTCCGGTAATAAAAGCCACGGGGACGCCGCGAAACGGTTTCGGCACCCACTCGTTGTCGAGTTTCTCCCTTATTGTCGACATCAGCACGATGGCAAGCATGAAGCCAAGACCGGCGGAGAATCCCGCCACAAAGCTTTCGAACGCATTGTAGTTGCTTCTGACGGCAATCAGGGCAATACCAAGAACCGCACAGTTTGTGGTAATCAGTGGAAGATATATACCCAACGCCTTGTACAGCGGGGCGGAAATTTTCTGTATTACCATCTCCACGAGCTGCACCAGCGTAGCTATGACAAGTATAAACGTAATCGTCTGCAGAAACTGGAGCCCTAGCGGGACGAGGATCAGCCTTTGGATTGCCCAGGTGGTTAGTGAAGCGATAGACATTACAAAGGTGACGGCGAAGCCCATTCCGATGGCGGATTCCGTGTTTTTTGAAACGCCTATGAAGGGACAGAGCCCCAAAAATTTCGTAAGGATAAAGTTCTCGATAAATACAAAGGTGATAATAATTCCGACGTAGCTCATACCGCTATCTCCTTACCTTTCCGGGCTTCCATCCAGTTAAAGAGCCCCTTTAAATAGCCGATTACGAGAAGCGCCCCCGGCGCCAACGCCATGACACGGGCCGGAGACTCGCTTAAGCCCGGCAGCCGGATCACACCGTCAAAACCGCCAATCGCGAACAGGGTAATTGTCCCCGCTCCCAACACTTCCCTGATGAGCGCAATAAGCCCGAGTCCAAGGGTAAAACCGATACCCATTCCAAGCGCGTCCAACACCGCATCTTTGAGACTGTTCTTGCTTGCGAAAGCCTCCGCACGGCCAAGAATGATACAGTTGACAACGATCAGCTGCACAAACACACCCAGGCTCTTCGAGAGAGATGGCGCATATCCCTGCATCACCAGGTCAACGATTGTGACGAAAGAGGCGATGATGACGATATAGGAGGGGATCCTTACTCTCTCCGGGATAAAATCTTTCAAGAGACTCACGAAAATATTCGATCCGAGCAGGACAAAGATGACTCCCGCGCCCATGCCTATGGCGTTGATAACCTGCGTGGATACCGCCAGCGCCGGGCAGAGACCGAGAAGAATCACAAAAATCGGATTTTCCTTAAAAATACCTTTTGAAAAAACGCTCATTGATCTTTCCTAAATTATTATGTCGCGTATGCCATGAAAGCCTGCAGGTTACCCGGCAGCCTCAATTCAATTCCTCCGTCACGTAATCCGAGCCTTCCTTCAGCGCCTGGGCGATTCCCATGAAAGTAATAGTCGCTCCTGAGATAGAATCGGCCTGTTCCTGACTGAGCTGCTGTTTGTTGAGCGGAACAGGCTCCTCATCACCGGTCCCCGTGAACTTCTCCATGTATTCAGGATTTTCCGCCGCTTTTCCAAGCCCCGGAGTTTCGGAATTGGTCATCATCTTCACAGACCGGATTTCTCCGTCAGTGGCTATCGAGGCAAGGATCTCCATATCACCCCCGTATCCTGTACCGATGAGCTTGAGAATATAACCCGCATCTGCGCCGTCTCTGGTAAGCGGATAGTACGCCTCTACGACGGGATGATCTGAAACCTCATGCTCTTCTCCCGCTGTTGCCCTGCCGCGCACCTCATTGAGCGCCGCGGCGAGCTGCTCTTTCTGTACCCTGACTATCGCGGGTGCGGTGACGGCGTTTACCAAACCGAGCGCGATCGCCGCTACTGCGCAAATCAACGCCAGTTTGCCCCCGACGCTTACCACCTGGTTCATTGATCACTCCTCGCCTTTTGATACCCCAAACCGCTTGGGGCGCGTGTACCTGTTGATGAGAGGCACGAAGACATTCATGAGTATTATCGCAAGACTCACCCCTTCAGGAAAGGAGCCGAAAAATCTAATGAGAAAGGTCAGGAAGCCGCAACCGACGCCAAAAATCAGCAACCCTTTGCCGGTGAGCGGTGAGGTGACCATATCGGTTGCCATGTAGAACGCGCCAAGGATCAGGCCTCCGGTGAAGAGGTGAAACACCACGTTACCCGAGAACGCGCTTGCACCAAATCTCGATCCGCCGAATATCCAGACCAGAATACCAAAGGTGGCAAGATAGGAGACAGGGACATGCCAGGTGATGATTTTCCGCGCAAACAGATATATCGCCCCGAGGAGCAACAGGAACGCGGACACTTCACCTATGCAGCCCGGGATGTTGCCGAAAAACATGTCACCGTAGCCGGGCTCGATGTTTGCACCGAGGGGATCGAATATCCTCCTCAGAAAGTCGGTCACCCTGCCGTCAAAGGCAGTACGGGTGTAGCCTGATTCGGAAAGAAACTCCATGGGGCCGCCGGCCCCGCCTGAATAGTTGAACAAACCGCTTTTTACAGC
>CAZHXC010000013.1:3017-10902 GCA_964536145.1 uncultured Spirochaetales bacterium
GCCGAAAGCGGGGTAGCAGAGCTCACGGCGTCCACGGTGCGCGGTGTCGTCCAGTTTGTCATCTGTCCCGTCCAGGAGAAAAAGACGAACACCCTACCCGCAAGCGCCGGATTCATCCAGTTCGAACCAAGCCCTCCGAATGACCACTTCACCACGGCAATCGCAAACACCGAAGCGATTACCGGAATATACAGCGGAACAGCGGGCGGTACGTTGAAAGCAATGAGCAATCCCGTGAGAACCGCACTGCCGTCATGTATGGTAAACCGCTTAGTTACCAGACCGAGGAGATACTCGGTGAGCACGCAGGCGGCTATTGTAACAAGTATGACCGCCAGCGAACGGATACCGAATACGTAAACTCCCCATGCCGCCGCCGGAACCAGACAGGCGCTCACCGACCACATCACCGAGGCGGTTGAAACAGGCTTGTGTATTTGTGGGGATGTGGTAATACGCTTATTTTCGAGTTCGATCATAGTTCAAGCCTTTTTCCTGTTTTTCAGATACATGCGTTTTCCCAGCCGCATACCCTGTACCAGCGGGATATGAGCGGGACACACAAAACCGCAACAGCCGCACTCTTTACAATCCATCAGGCCTTCGTCAGCGGCGGCGTTATATTCCATATGATCGACAAGCTTGTACAGCCGCGTCGGGCTCAAACCCAGCGGGCAGACCGATACGCATGCCCCGCAGCCGATACAAGGCGTTTCTCCCGCGGAGCGTATCTCCGCGCCAGTCAACGCCAATATGCCCGATGATCCCTTTGTGATAGGGGTCTCGAGATCAAGAACGGAGAAGCCCATCATCGGGCCACCCATAACGATCTTCTGCGGTAGCCGTGAAAAACCGCCGCACTCTTCCAGAAGCTGCGAGACGGGCGTTCCGATCCTTACCTTGTAATTGCCCGGCTTCTTTACGGCGCCGCCGGAGACGGTAAGCCCCCGCTCGATAAGCGGTTTCTTTAATGAGATCGCCTCATAGATCGCGTTGACGGTGCCGACGTTGCTCACCACCGCGCCAATATCAATCGGCAATCCGCCGGAAGGGACCTCCCGCCCGGTGAGAGCCTTGAGAACCTGCTTTTCATCACCCTGAGGATACTTCACATGAAGCGGGAGTACCTCCACATCCGGAGCATGTTCGCGGGCATAAGCGGAAACCACCTCAATCGCATCCGGTTTATTCGCTTCGATTGCAAAGAGAACGCGGTCCGGCTCGAGAATTTTTCTTATTATGCGCAATCCTTCGAAAATCTCCCGGGTTTTTTCGATCATGAGCCTGTGGTCCGCACAGAGGTAGGGTTCGCACTCCACCCCGTTGAGGACAAAAAACTCAACCTTACTCCCCTTTGGCGGGGAAAACTTCACATGGGTAGGAAAGGTGGCTCCCCCCAAACCGACGATACCCATCTGCGCCATTTGATCGAGAAGTTCCTTTGCGGACATGCTCTCCCACTCAAAGGTCTCCTGGCTTTTCCCCAATCTGTCGAACTCACCTGCAAGCTCGATACATACCGCATCGGTCTGGACGCCATTAGGCAATCGAATGCGTTTGATCTCCTTCACCGTACCCGGGACGGGGGAGTGAATAGCTACCGAGACAAAACTCGTCGGCTTGCCGATCATCATTCCTTCACGCACTTCGTCTCCCACAGAAACAAGACACTCCGCGGGCGCTCCGATGTGCTGTGACAGCGGGACAACTGAAATTGAAGGTATTACTGCGTTTTGCAGGGGGAGAGAACTCGCCAGGTACTTTCGCCCTGGAGGATGCACGCCCCCCTTTGGAAAGGTGCTTAGTCGCTTCATGCGGTTTGACGTTTTCTCCTTAAGGGTAAATTTCTCATACCATAGATACAATAGGTTGTCAAACTTGGCAGCGTATACGCGAGCGGTACGATTACAAGCACGGCGGTCGCAATCGACCGTAAGGCACGAGCCACGCCGCGGTGTTGATATATTCCATATGTTACCACAGTCCCGCCCTGTCCAAGGAACATGGAGCCGAGACCGTCTGTAGCAGCATCCGCAATTACGGTATCAAACCACGTTGTATCAAATGAGAACACGCCGCTTTCCCGTGGAACAATCTTTCCGTTTTCATCTTTGAAATTGCTGATAGTTACAACCTCATCCCGGCCCGGATACGCCCATTCTCTCCGGTACGGTAGCGAATCCTGGTAAGCACGATGGGCTACATAATCGGCAAGATCCGGGAGCCGGTTCTCGGGTATTTTCTGTCCGAGCTCCCTGAGGCTTGCGACAGTCAATTCGTCAAACGCACGAATGGTATGTGGTCTTGCCGTCGCGAGATCCGGATCAATACGAGAAAGCAGGATCAAACAAGGTGAAAACACCACCGCAATGAGTATCAAAGCCGCATATGTGTTGTGTAACGGACTGAAGCTATGACGCGAGTCAAAACCGGTTCCGCGGAGCAACGGCATTCCGTAAAAAAGCGTGTGGTACCTGTCGGTCACACCGTACAAACGCAGTGCCGCTAACGATGCGAGGGATACAAAGAGCGCTCCAACCGTGGCAAGCATGGCAATGAAAAAGCCACCTGCATCTGTATGGAAAAAAGCAATCACGGATGCCCATGCCATCCCGATCCCGAACAGCACCGCCGGGCGCAGGAAAAGCCTTCTGTCCAACGCGAACCGCCGGTTATAGAGAAAGTCCTCAAGCATTTCCCTGGAAACCGCCACCAGACGTTGCCAGCCGGGTATCATGAGCAACGCCGCCGCCAGCCCGAGACCTGACGCTTTGGTTGCCAGAATAACCAGCGGCAGCGCAAGGAAGATCATCTCCCAAATCCGTCTACTGCCGCGTGAAAAGAGGAGAATGACACCGAACGCCGCCAACGGCCCCAGGAGAAACCACCCCGGGCGCCATTCCGGCAGCCGATAGTCGATGCCAAGAGTCCCTAGCGCCCTTTTTAGCGATACAAGCAGCGACAGCTGCGTCCGATCGGATTTCAGGTATACGACGTGCCAGTTGTCGGCGTCGAAAGCCGCCGAAAAGTAACGCTGCAACCCGGAAACGTAACGGTCATACCTCGGATCATTGACGTCCAATCTGGCCTCAATTTGAGCGAGCGGTACCTTTTCCACCCCTGAGAAGACATTGATATATACATGGGTATTTGTTTCCGAAATATGAGGTATAGACCCAAGAGACTCGAGCACAGGGCCCAGCTCAGCTTCAGCATCGATAAGAAGGATATTGTGTCCATGCCATACGGTAACCGGTACGCTGAACTGCTTTGAGATGAGCAATATGAGAGTGCATATGACCGCCGGTGATATACAGAGACAGCGGAATGCAATTCTTCTCAAGTTTTTTCCCCGGGATATAATCATATGCAAAGCAGTAGGTCAGTTTCATAGCTGCTTCAATGTTTGTCAAGCGGGCGGGTCAAGTCTGGACCGATGAAAAAAGAGCTTTGCAAGAGGCTTACAGATTTGTACTATATTACAAGAGAGGTGATGGTGAATGGGGCGCCTGCTACATCGATTTTTCTGGTGGCTAAAAGGGGTAAAGGTCTACGCGCTCATTGGCAGAAGCGGAACGGGAAAGAGCTTTCGGGCCAAGCTTGTAAGCAGAAAGTACCGGCTCGATCTCATAATCGATGACGGGCTTCTCATAAAGGATCAGAAAATACTCGCCGGTAAATCCGCAAAGAAAGAAAGGGCTTATCTTACGGCGATAAAAACCGCACTTTTTGATGAGTACAGCCACAGAAAAGAGGTAATAGAGGCACTCGATAATGAGAAATTCAAGCGGGTACTCATTATCGGCACTTCCGAGAAAATGGTCCGAAAGATCGCCTACAGGATAGGGCTACCACAACCGTTCAGAATCCTGCGAATCGAGGAAATTGCGACTGAAGATGAGATAAAAAGGGCAATAAACGCAAGAAAGGGAGCCGGAAAACATGTTATACCCGTGCCCGCCGTAGAAGTAGCACGCGATTATCCGCAGATACTCTACGAAACGGTGAAAGTGATGCTCAAGCGGGGACGGTTCTATTTCTCCAAAAAAGCCCATGAGTTCGAGAAATCGGTAGTCAGACCTGACTTTGGAACCAAGGGGAAGATTACTATCTCCGAGGCCGCGTTGACTCAGATGGTCCTGCACTGCGCTGACGAGTTTGACCAAACCCTTGCCATAAAAAAAGTATCAGTGCGTACCGGCGCAAACGGCTACATTGTGGCGATATATCTCGATGTACCCTACAAAGCCCAGCTCTCGGGAAATCTGCACGAGTTCCAGGAGTACGTCATAGACAGTATAGAGCGATATACGGGTATCATGATAGACAAAGTCGATATACGCGTTGGCCACGTTTCACTGACCAAATTGTGATGCACCCCGGTCCACGTCTCATAAAAAAAATAAATTAATTGACACACCTATAAGTAACTCTTAAGATTTATCCGGAGGACGATATGAAAAGAGTACTTATTGTCGCTGCCGTACTAACTCTCGGCCTTTCAGGCGTGTTCGCGCAGTCCGGAGCATTCCAGGAAGCCTCAAGTGAGTATTATCGCGTATTCTCAGAAGTGAGTCTCGCTCAAGCGCAAGAGACAGCGGACATGCTGGACGCGTTCCTGGAATTATACAATCAATACCTGCATTTTGACCTCGATGAGCTGGATACGAAGTTGCGGGTTCGTGTTTTTTCAAATAAATCGAACTTCGACAGTTATCTTTCCACCCTTATACCGCAGAAAAGAGACACCTTTGTCTACCTGCAATACAGAGATCTCGCGAAAAGCGAGCTTCTCGGCTTCTATATGGACGATGAATCCTTTGAGAAGGCGCTTGTACACCATGGCTTCATCCAGTTTCTCAAAGCTTTTGTACCAAGTCCACCCCTCTGGCTGCAAAAGGGTTTTGCGGTGTACCTCGAGAAAAGCGAGTACAATGAAGAATCGGCAACCGCCGAGTTCAAAGATAATCTCGTATGGGTAAAAACCATCAAGAACATCATGGCATTTGAAAATGGTTATGATTTTATCGATCTTGATGAACTATTGAAGATAAATGTGGATACGGCTAACAGAAAGATAGAGTCCTTTTACGCCGAATCCTGGGCACTTGTTTCGTTTTTGGCCGAGTCCAACGTGAAGGAATACAACCGGATGCTCTGGGATACCCTCACGGCCCTGCAGGCCGATGCGACCATGGCAACTAACAGCAAGATCGTCATGGAGGACGTTTTCAGCTGGGTCACTACCGATGAGTTCTATGCCGATTTTCAGGAATACATGGAATCTGTAAAAACCTTCCCCGAGCTTGTGAAGGAAGGCATGGCGCACTACTCGGACGGCGATTTGGAAGCGGCTGAAAGCTCGTTCCTGAAAGCCATAAAGAGAAACGAAAAGCACGATATTCCCTACTACTATCTCGGTCTCATCAACTACGCGAACAAGGATTACAATCTTGCCGAGTATTACTATCTTACCTCTCAGCAAATGGGCGGCGAGCTCGGTTTGACCTATTATGCTCTCGGTGTGAACGCATATGCGGATAACAGATTCGACATTGCGAAGGACTATCTGATGCGGGCAAGCGAAGCGGATCCATTCGCCTACGAGGAAAAGACACAGGCCCTTCTGCAGAAGATCGATGGGTTGGGTTCGGGCTGAGCCGACCACATGCGGTGACGCCTCGATCGCGCGAGATCTTCTTTGAGAGTCCGACACCGACTATTGCTTTTGCGACTCCGAAGGTTTTTTGCTCCGCGGACGGCTCTTTCTTCTCTTCCTGCGCCGGGAAGACGACACGCCAAGGATGCGCGCGGCCGCCATATCTACCTCCAGGTTTGGAGGAGTGAGCGGGGCGACAAGTTCCTTGATCCGCAGGAAAACATCCCGCCGGACGGGTGATCCGGCTTCCACTCCGGAAAAATCATCAGTAAAGAACGGACTCGTGAGCGAAGCGAGCATCGCTCCCTTCTTCACGTCGGGGTTTTTGTCTACTTCAGCATCGAGAGATTGCAACGATTTGTAAAAAGCGTTTTTCAGATCGTAATTGTTCTTTCGAGACAGCAGTTTCTCGATATTCGGCAGCAGATAGCGAAGCAGTCCGTGCTCACATGCGGATTCAAAAAAACCACGGGCGTTGCCGGAGCCGAGTATCTTGAACAACTCCTCGGTGAGCCGCGATACCGGACACTCCTGAATCAAGGTGGCACGCCTTCTTATGGTCTTTGAGATTCTGCCGTACAGCTCAAATCCGGTTGTGGCGGCGTATCTCAGTGCCCTGATCATCCGCACCGGGTCTTCGGCAAACGATGTGTCCGGGGCTGCGAGAGGTGAAAGCCGTTTTTCACGAATGTCTTCCATGCCGCCGACATAATCTATGATGTGCTCACGCTCGGGATCGTAGTAGAGCGCATTTACAGAGAAATCACGCCTCCACACATCGTCGGACATGGTACCAAAAATTGTGTCCTGAGCATCAGGAGATGAAGACCTGAACGTAGAAACTTCGATGATGGTTTCTCCAAAGTAGACGTGGACAAGTTGAAACCTGTTGCCTATGATACGGCTGTTTCTAAAGAGCCTCCGGATACGCCTGGGCGGAGCATCGGTGACAACGTCAAAGTCTTTTGGCCTTTTGCCGAGGAGAAGATCCCGTACTGCGCCGCCAACGATATACGCCTTGTGGCCGGCCCGGTGGAGCCGCCTTATTACCGAGACTGCGGCGCGGTCGAGTTGATTTTGCTGTATACCGTGGTCCTCCTCACCGTAAATGTCGGCGAGTTTCTCACGTTTTCCATTCTCAGTTTGTCTGTATCTGGCAAGCAACGGTGTTTCCTGACATCTCACGCAGGTGTATTCAAGCCTTCCGCGCTGGCTAGAATATGTAGGGATTCGGGTAATCTCGTCAAGACTCTGCGAAAGACTTCCGGAGCGCGATACCGGGCTCCTTGAAAGAAGCCGGGGCTCCGGTGCATAGTAGAGACAAGGGGGAAAGAATGTCCGAAATAATACAACCGCGCTTGCTCAAAGGATTCCGGGACTTTCTCCCCGGTGACGAGGCTGCCCGGCAGAAGATTGAGTATGTCCTGCTGAAGACTATACGTTCCTTTGGCTTTGTTCCGATAGACACACCGGTTTTGGAATACGCCGAGATTCTGTTGGGAAAAGGCGGCGGCGAGACGGACAAGCAGGTATACAGGTTCAGCGACCACGGCGGCCGCGATGTAGCGATGCGGTTTGACCTCACCGTATCGTTTGCGCGGTACATGGCCGCCCACGAGAATGAGATACCCCTGCCGTTCAAGCGTTTTCATCTCGGCAAAGTGTGGCGTGGAGAGAATACCCAGCGGGGGAGATACAGGGAGTTCAAGCAGTGCGACTTTGACATTGTGGGGATCGACAGCCTTACCGCGGACATCGAAATAATCCTGTTGATACAGAGCTGCTTTGAAAATCTCGGTTTGAAAGACATCACAATAGACGTGTCCCAGCGCCGCATATTCAACAGGTTCTTGCAACGCCTCGGATGCGAAGAGCAGACGGTCGAGGTCTTGAGAACCGTTGATAAACTTGGAAAAACCGGAGAGGAAAAGGTGAAAGAGCTCCTGTCCGAGTTTCTCGATAAGGAAAAAGCTGAAAGGATTATCGATTTTACAAAGCCCGAAAAAGACTACACGCAAACTCTCGCCAAGATAGAGGATGCCGCCGGCGGTCCCGCTGATGATACGCACAGGATGGCGGAAATCGGCAGGCAACTCGAAGATCTCGGGGTAAGCTGTGTTCGTCTCAACCCGGCAATTACCCGCGGTCTCGATTACTACACGGATATTGTGTATGAGACCTTCCTGGCGGAATTGCCGGAGATCGGCTCGGTGTGCTCCGGCGGAA
>CAZHXC010000013.1:10912-16703 GCA_964536145.1 uncultured Spirochaetales bacterium
GAAGGTACAACAACCTCGCCTCCCTATACACGAACAAGGTACTACCGGGAGTAGGATCGTCTATCGGGATAGACAGGCTCGTGGCGGCACTCGATGAGTTGCAGAAGATTGATCGCGGCCGGACGGACACTCACATTGCCGTTCTCATGCTCGATGAAGGGCTGAATACCCATTATCAGCGGATTGCCCGGCGGTTCAGGGAAAACAACATGAACGTGGAGATTCTGCTCGAAAAGCGCAAGCTAAACTCCCAATTTAAGACCGCGGAAAAAAAAGGGATACCGCTCGCGCTGATTTGCGGAGAAGATGAGGTAGCAGCCGGTACCGTCAATCTCAAGGACCTGCGGAATCGCGAAAGTTACGACGCCTTGAGCCCGGAGGCGGCGGTAAAAAAAGCAGCGGAACTCCTTTCTACAGGGGGTACGGTCCTATGAACCCGGCCGACCTGCCTGTTTATCAGCAAAAAGACCGCATACTCGATGTTTTCTCCAAGAACAGGACGCTTGTTGTCGAGAGCCCTACAGGCTCCGGGAAAACCACTCAGCTGCCGATTATTCTTCACGACGCAGGCTACTCTACCGGAGGAGTCATAGGTGTCACGCAGCCGAGGAGAATAGCAACCCTCTCGGTGTGCGATTACATCGCGGCGCAGCTTGATTCAAGCGTACCGGGGAAAGTCGGTTACAAGATGCGGTTTGAGGACATGACCGCCCCTGAAACCTTCATCAAGATCATGACCGACGGCATCCTGCTCCAGGAACTCAAAGCCGATCCCAATCTCACGCGTTACAGTGTCATAATCGTCGATGAGGCACATGAGCGGAGTCTGAACATCGACTTTGTTCTTGGCATGCTCAAACGCATTCAGAGCGTCCGCGACGATTTTTCGATACTCATCTCATCAGCGACCATAAACGCCGAGGTATTCTCAGCCTATTTTGACGATTGTCCGATTGTTCGGATTGATGCGAGAACCTACCCGGTCGACGTGGTCTACGACCCGCCCGAGGAGAGCGGCGGAGAGTTGACAAGCCGGATAACGGATCATGTCGCGAAAATCGAAAACGACGGCGGTCCTGGTGACATACTTGTCTTTCTCCAGGGCGAACAGGCGATCAAAGAGTGCATAGCGGCAATCCACGCACTCCCGGCCCGAAACAACTTTCTCGTTCTCCCGCTCTACGGCAGGCTGAGCAAGGAAGAGCAGGAACGCGTCTTTATACCGACCCCGCCGGGCAAACGGAAGATTATCGTGGCCACAAATATCGCAGAGACAAGCGTGACTATTGATGGAATACGGTTTGTCATAGACCCGGGGGTCGCCAAGATAAACCACTACAATCCCCGGACATACACCTCCTCGCTTGTAGAACAGGATATTTCAAAGGCGTCATGCAATCAGCGCAAGGGTCGCGCCGGGCGGACCGCGCCGGGACGTTGCATCAGGCTCTACTCCAAGGCTGACTATGAGCGGCGTCCGCTTTTCACCACAGAGGAGATTTACAGAACCGATCTCTCCGAAGTTGTCCTCCGGATGGCGGAGCTGAACATCACAGATTTTGAATCCTTTGATTTCATCTCCAGACCGGAAACACGTGATATTCGAGGAGCTATTGAAATCCTCGATCTGCTCGATGCGCTGACGGAGGATCGCCGCCTTACCAGCATCGGCGAGGCGATGGCGAGATTCCCACTGCAGCCCCGGCTCTCCCGGATCATTGTCGAGGCGATCTATACCTACCCGCAGGTTCTCGATGAGGCGGTTGTCGCCGCATCTTTTCTCTCCACAAACTCGCCTTTTCTCCTGCCGCAGGGGGAAGAGCTCGAGGCGAGGCACGCCCATCACGCCTTCAGAAGCAAGCACGGTGATTTTGTCTCATACCTCGAGCTTCTCAAGCGGTTTACGGTAGCAAAGCAGCGTGAAAAGTTCTGCGAACGCTACTATCTTGATCCGAGGGTGATGCACGAAATTGCCAACATACACGAGCAACTCTCCGCCATCGTCAGTGAGATGGGAGTGCCGTTGAGTTCCGGAGGACCTGTTGAGGACTATCTCTGCGCGGTTTCCCGCGGTCTCATCCAATACGTTTGCCGGCTGAGCGGTAATCGCACCTACAGGTCTCTCACCGCGGACAGAATATACATCCATCCGGGATCGGTGATGTTTCGTGAGGCCCCAAAGTTTATCGTGGCCGGGGAGATAGTAAAGACATCACGCATGTTCGCCCGCTCGGTTTCTCCACTCAAGGAGGCGTGGCTTCAGCGCATCTCTCCTCTGCTGCAATCCGAGCTTGCCGGTTCGAAGGAACGCCCGGCAGGCAAAACAACAGACAAGAAAGACGGCAAAACAGGAACCGAGAAAAAACGGGATACAACCTGGAAAGTGCAGATCCACGGAGAGGAGTTCGATCTCGAGCCATATAAAGGGCGCAAGAAAATCGCCGTCCTTCCTTCGGTGCAGCTGAAACGGCTGCAGCACCGTGGAGTACATCCCGATGTTTCACATCTGAGGAACTTACGGGGGAAAATCACTATAGGCGATATGGAGATGATGCGGGGAGCCGGAATTACTGCAATCATGCGGGTGCTGCCCTACATAGATCTGGATAAGCCGCCTTTGGATGCGCCACCGGTAACCCGAAACCTGGACGCAATAGAGGATCTCCGCATCATTCATGACCATTTGGGAGATCTGATGAAGGCATGTAAGCTGAAGCCTGCGAGCAATCGGGTCGGTTTTCTCTGTCTCGAAACCGATGGAGAAACGTTCTGGTTCCGCCCGATCAAGAGCTTTGGAAGGGCCCTCTCTGAAAGCATTGCCTCCCTCGAGGCGTTCGCGGATATTGTGGGCGAGCCTGAGGACAAGGAAGTGGCAAAAGCGTTTGACGAGACCTACGGCCGTTTGCAGCGAATCTATGAGAGCTGATCGTTCTCGAGTACTTTCCTGACAAGTTTCTCATCGAGCGTGGTCACAAAGGTGTCGCCAAATCCCCTCTGCAGTACGAACCGCAGATCACCACCGCGTTTCTTTTTGTCCTGTTTCATCGCCGTGAGAACCGAGTCCGCCGTTATTCCGCCAGGCAGCGGGCCCGTACGGTAACCATAGCGGTGCAGAAGATTCCTCACGGTCCCCGCGTATCCGGGATCAGTGAGCCCTGCCCCCACCCCAACGGTCAACGCCCGATCAATCCCCCAGGCGACCGCCTCTCCGTGGGTAAATACCCCTAACCCTGCCGTCGACTCCAACGCGTGTGCAAAGGTGTGTCCAAAGTTGAGATACGCGCGCACACCCTGTTCGTTGTGATCACGAGCTACGATGTCTCCCTTGATGTCGAGAGACCGAGAAATACCCGTCTCAACCGCCCCGGCCTCTCTTTGCAAAAAACGTTCCGGCTCCTTGTCCAAAAGCACAAAAAGATCCTCAACCCCAAGCAGTGCGTGTTTGATAACTTCGGCAAGGCCGCTCATGTACTCGCGTTCAGGGAGTGTGGCAAGTGTTTCAACCGCGATGTGCACACGTCCCGCGGGATAGAAGGTACCGATGATATTTTTGTATCCGGCGAAATCTATGCCTGTTTTGCCGCCGATTGACGCATCCACCATCGCAAGCAGCGTTGTGGGTACAAGAACCACCGGGCAACCCCGCATGTAAACCGAGGCCGCAAACGCCGCCATATCACACACTACGCCGCCACCGAGCCCGAAAAACTCTGCATCCCGCCCAAGCGCCGAGGATATCGCTGCGGTGATGATTCGCTCGATGCTTTCCCAGCCTTTGTGCTCCTCCCCTGCATCGAGAACCACCTTGGACGCTTTGTCCGGAACAGACCGCGCACCCACGCCGGTGACGGAAAACTTCTCCGTATTGGAGTCACAAACCAGAAGGGCGTTTGCATCAATCGATTTGAGCACGGCCCGCAGCGAGCCGAAGGTCACAACCGAACGGTGCGGTCCAAAGGTGAATGTCCGGGGAGTATTCATACTACCGGAGTATAGGAATAAGACGGCCCGAGTGCAAGAACGGGCGGAATGGGCCGTGCCTTGACTACTGTTTCGTCCAGCGAGTAGTATACTTTCGTGAAACGGACGATTTCGTTGCCGCTTCTGATCATCCTCACGGTATGCAACCTTTTTGCGCAGCAGGCTGAGGGCGCAAGAGAAGGCTTTGGCCTCCAGGCTTCCATATTCGAAATCACGAGATCCGTCACAGTGGATCTCAACAGGAATTTTTCGGATGCATCGAACTACAATCTTACTCCCGGTGATATCTTCACGCTTGTCCTGAGCACCGGAATAGGCCTCGATGCAACAAGCGGCGGGAAATCGGCAAGTTACAGCATCCAGCTGCAGGAGGACTACACTCTTGATATCCCCGTGCTCGGCCGAATCAGCGCAAGAGGGAAGAAGATTCCCGAGCTGCAGCGCCAGATATCTGAGGACCTTGAAAAAGCGCTCGCGCTCCAGCATGTGAGCTTCACCCTTTCGGCGCCCGCACAGTTCAACGTGTTTATATACGGCAACGTTCAAAAGCCCGGATATGTGGTGTTGACCCCGATGCACAGGCTTATCGATGCGATTGCGGTATCGGGCGGTTTCAAGTCCAACGGCAGTTATAGATCGATCCAACTCGAAAGGAACGGAGTATCCACTGAATACGATATCTCGAAGTTCTATAGCAGTGCAAATCTCAGCTCAAATCCATATCTCGAGCCGGGTGACAAAATCTTCGTACCGGACGCACAGATTGCGGCCACCATTACCGGACTCGTGCAGTTTCCCGGCGTATATGAGCTCGTGGAAGGAGAAACCCTCGCCACGCTTATCGGTCTTGCCGGCGGAACTCTTCCCGGCGCGCAAACCCAACGCATAGAAATCCGTCGTGCAGATGAGAACGGCGCGATCACCCGGCTCTCGGTTCCTCTCGAAGAGAGCTCGAACACAGAAATCCGTCCGGGTGACGAGATCCTGGTGCGTTCACTTTCGGAAAATGTAAAGCGTATTACGATAGAAGGCGCGGTCTACGGATCGCGGCTTTCCGGTGACTCGCCCGTGCAGATACCCGATGCCTCGGTCAGAATCGATTTTCCCTACTACCCCGGAATAACCCTGCTCGATGTGCTTGAGGAAGTCGGCGGACCTACTCCGAGGGCGGTGGCAGAAGAGAGCTATCTCGAAAGGGACGGAGAGGTCCAATCTCTGGAGGTTGGTGCGCTCTGGCAGTCCCGCGACCAATCGGTCAATACAAAGCTCGAACCCGGCGACTATGTCCTGATTCCGCTACAGAGAACGGAGGTCTTTGTAAGCGGCGCGGTCGGCGCACCCGGTGCGGTGCCCTACCGCCCGGGTTACTCGGTTGCGGATTATCTGCTTCTTTCAGGGGGTATCGACCCGAACCGGGGGAATCCGGATAAGATCTTTCTCGTCAGTGAATCCGGCAGCAAGAAGCCTACCACACTCACCGCGCAAGTCGAACCGGGAACACACCTACATGTCGAAAAGAGGTGGCTCTTTGCGGCCGATCAATCGGTACAGAACTTTTTTATCACCACGGCGTGGGTAACGACGATTGTCACCACCGTTACAACGGTTCTCGATTTTATCCTCAACTACATTGTACCGGAACGCGAGGCTTCAGCGCAGTAGCAGGGAACGATTGGATCGTGATTTCACGGACGGGCTTTTCGCAAGCTATGAAACAGTGAAATTGAGGCCGTCCCGCAACCTTTATGCCTCCAGGGCACGCGCTACATATCGTGTATGCTACTTAGACAGTGCTACATGTAGTGTTGCA
>CAZHXC010000014.1:0-4834 GCA_964536145.1 uncultured Spirochaetales bacterium
AACGACCGGTCTTTCCTTGACGGTAAATTGGATGACGACCGTCGATCTTCCCTCTGAGCCGGGGATTGCCTCAGGAAGAAGCTCTTCAAAAAAGTCGAGGGCGTACAGGGCGCTCTGCAGATCCCAGGAGAGGACATTCGTGAACTCCTCGCCAAGGTAGGGCTCGATGACGCCGTCCAGTTCGCTCCGGGAGATGTTATTCAAGCCCTTGAACGTGATGTCTTCAATAGGTTTTCCGATGTACCAGGCTTCCGAACCGCCTGATTGCGCCGGCAAAGCCACCAGCCCTGCCAACAGTAATATAAGAAAGAGTAGGCCTCTGCGCATTGTTCACCTCAGTACCAGATGTCCCATGATAATCCTAATCTGGCTCGTTGTATGCTCGATAGCGGATCCATTAGATCCGGAAGTAATGAAAGCTCTAGGAGAAATAAAGGAGTTTTCCATTCAAGCCTGATCTCTGAATCAACATATAGATCGTCGCCGGCGTCCTGATTCGAAAGCAGCGCCTGATTTGTCCGCAGGCGCACCATCGCCTCGAGAAAGATATCGTTACCGAAGTACTTTCCCAAAAACAGGGTGGTGTTGTCAAGGTATCGGCTTGCCGATGGGGTGTTCTGAGCAAGTGCGGTCTCCGAAGGAATGAGCTGTTCGCTCAAAACGTTCTGGAGGATGTGCGTACGTATGGAAAACAAGTCGAGATTGAGAAGGTCCCGTACACGCTGCTCGAAGTTGCGTACCACCCCAAACTGGCTGAAAATATCGCTTGTAATCAGGAGAGCAGACGATATGCCGTAAAAGTCACCGCCAAGCTCGTCCCGGAGGTTCTGGCCCAAGGCAGCGTATATCTCGGTTTGCGACATCGGCGGTACCGATTCAAAACGTGGCTGAAACTGACTGAAAGGTTGATTCTCTATTACGAGAAAAATGCGAAGCTCATCCCCTTCATCGGTAATATCGCGGCTTTCAGCCCGCACGGAGATACGCGGGTCCACCGAGTTCTCGTCCTCTTCGAGGAGGACGCTTCCCTCCCGAATCCTGAAGCTCCGCCGGAAGTAGAACACCTCTCCACTCTGGACTTCTATCTCACCGTCGATATCGAGGGTATTTGTCAGGGGGTTATCCTGAATCCGCACGCGTTGGCCGGTATCCGCATGTGCGGTAAGTATCGGCACGTTCCGGTTAGGCCAGAGAAAGACGACTTTCCTGCCGGATACGAGAGTCAGGTCCGCGATCAACGGTGGGCCGCCCGGTTGAGGCGGCGGCATTTCTCCAATGATGACACTTCCATTTGATACGATCAGCTCTCCTGAAAGCTTGATTGCGAAAGGGTCTCCCGAAATAAAGAGCTCACCGTGGCCGTAACCATCGGTATCCACCTTCCCAAAGTTGCTCCGGATATGAATTCCCGGAGCGGATGCGGTAGCGAGCTGAATATCGAAGGTATTGGGCAGCCAGTGGTCGAGGGTGAACTCGGCCGTTCCGACTACTTGTGCGTCGCCGGCGGGAAGCACGGTCCTGTTTATGAGCAGGCTCTTACCTTTGAAGGAAAGCTGGGCGTCAAAAGGCCCGATGGTCTCAGGCACGACGTTGATGTGAGCGAGGAGCTCTCTCCCGAACAGGTCTCCGTAGATATCCGGATCATTGAGCCTTCCTGAAATCAAAAGGGTACCGTACGCCTGACCGGATACGATGTTGAAAAACGGGATCACCAGAATCGATTCCATCCCTTCCATGTCAAGATTGCTTACCGAGAGCTCCGCATCTATGTCTCCACCTGAGAGCAGGCCGCGGGCGGTTGCCACAATAGGAAGAGGATCCCTGAGCTCTATTGAAAAAGAGCTGTCCTCATTCACCACGACGTACATTGCCGACTCGGGTCCGCCATCAACGGTGAGGGTTTGATTGACCCGTGCAATATCGAACACCCAATCATCAGGGTTTTCCTCTCCAAAGACGATACTTCCCGCGCGAAGGACACCACTGAAATCCGCGGTCTCGACCGACGCAATGTCCTCCCTGCTGAAGGCTTGAGCAAAAGAACCTGAGAAGAGCACCTGCGAAGTGATAATTTTGTCTCTGAAACTGCCCGCATACGAGCCCGACAGGGAGAAGGCGCCGTTGGAAAAATCGAGAATACCGCTGCCGTTTTGCATTCTATTGGTAAGATACTCGAACTTGAGGTTTTGCACCGAGAGGCTCTCCGGATCGAGGGTGACATCAAAACCCGCGGCTATTGCGTCACCGGCAAATCTCCCCTTTTCCAGCACCAGGGAAGCGCTGATATCGGGAAAGCTCACATCCCCTGTAGCGCGTACATCGCCGTATATTCGTCCATCCACAGGCAGGGTTCCGATTCTCTGAAGCAAGCCTCCTGATATCGATACATCCGCTTCAATGCTCTCACCGGATATCGCAAAACCGGCGGAGTAGCTCTCTTCATCGGCCTGGTTTTCCAGGGACACTTCTCCAGCAAAATCCCTCCCGTTGGATATGTTGTATTCCAGGTAGCCCGACCCGACAAGCTCCGAGTATTGATCGAGTATGCGTATCTGCTCACCGGTGATGCGCTCCGGAGTAACGCTTCCGGAAAAACCTGCGCGCATCTCTCCAAGCACGGGAAGTGTAACCGGGCCAAAGGTGCTGTCATCCGATTCTATGCTCCAGTTTTCGCCGTCTGTAAACGAACCGTCTACGTTGAGGGCCGCCACGTAGGTGATCTCGCCGTAGGGAATTGGAAGAGTTTTGCTCTGCAGTTCAAACGCAAATCCAGGTTGCCGTAAGGTGATGGCGCCTTCAACGCCATAGTCTCCGGAAAAGGTGAAACGTTCCCGGTTGTGGAGAACACCCCCAACCGTATACGTGGTATCGAACATCGTTACCGCGGCTTGAATATCGAGGTTGTCAGGATCACCGATATCTACGGTTATCTCGCCACCGGCGGAAAAACCGTCTCTATTCAGCCGAAAATCAGAAACACTCACCGCGTTGTTGTTCCCGGAAATCCTCGCTGTAATCATGTTCAGTCCGTCATCCGAATATGCCTTGAACGAAGGTACCGAAAAGAGGTATCGCCCGTCGTTCACCTGGAGAAATGCATCTGCGTCTATTCGCAGCGCCAGGAGCTCCACGGGAATATTGCTCGATGTATCGTCGAGACCGCCGAGATCTGAAATGAGCTGCAGAGGAACGGATCTGACGGTAATATCACTGATTTCGAACTCCGGCTTCTCGCCGAGTGTGGCGGAGCCTTCAGCCACGACTCGGTTTTCGTCTCCCGCTCCAAGCGTGAACCCGGTGTTGAAGGCTACGCTTTTGCCGTTGGGCAGGACCGTCGCTTCTACAGAGGATAGCTCCTCACCGCCAATACGCACCATGTTGCTGCTAACAGCAATCCGGTTGCCGTCTCCGGCTATCGTAAATAATCCGGAAATCCGCCGTTCCAAAGGCCAGAGAAGATCCGTCACACGTATCTCGCCCTCCGGGGTAAGCTCAGAGAGAGATGTAGAGCCGTTCACTTCTATCACACCCTGATCCGTAGATACGAGGAAATCAGAGAGGCTCAAGGTCTCGAGATCTCCTGCGTATTCTCCTTTTGCGGTGATTCCTGAGAAGGGGCCTATCTTGCGGCTTATGGTGGTCTCAAAGCTGCCCGTATACGAGAGGGTATTGTCCTCGATGCTGTATCGCAGACCTCCTTCTCCGGTTACCGGCATTCCCAACACGGTTTCCCGTATTCCACGCGGATCTTCTTCACCGCGGTAGGTAATTACCGACTGAGGGACAAATCCGGCGGTAACAAAAGCCGCCTCAATCACGTTCTGTCTCGAATCAAAGGTGGCGCTTAGATCGAGTGGGAGTCTGTCCTGGATCTTCGTGAGCCGCCAGATTTCGTCGGCCAGGGACAGTTGGAAGGTTTGAGATTCAACCGTGAGATTGCCGACGCTCAATTCCGATATTGCAGGTTTGAGGGTTGCCTCGGTCATGCTCCGTGTAAAGCCGCCGGAGAGGGTGAGCGATGCGGTTACCGCTGTAAGATTCGGGTGGACCTGCGGGAAGGCGCCGGTTACATCTCCGGAGAGCTCGATTTCCGGGGTTTCCGATCTGGTGTCTATGTCGAAAAAGAGGTTACGCAAGGAGACCCTGGTATCCTCCTGTTGGATATCAATTCCAATATTGCGCCCGCTTAAGACCAGATTGATCTCCCGCGGTCCCTCGCTCTGAAACTGATCGAGGAGCCTTTCCATGAGGTCTATCAGATCCTTGTCTTTGACAAGATCTATTGCGAGGAATGAATCTTCAATGCTCACCCGGCTGAACGCGGTACCCGGGTTTTTTCCAATGAGCTTGAAAATATTGTAATAGACACGAAACTTTTCTATTTCAAGTATATTGGTGCTCTCTTCTTCCGAAAGGATCCGCATCCGGTTTATCTCGAGATACCTGAGCACCGAGGGTGATACCGAATCGTACTCGATCTCCCTGCCCGTGGTGGTCTCGAGAAATGAGATGACCTCGGTTCTCAGGTACTCCATCCGTGCGGAGATAAACCGCTGCAACGGCCAAACGCCTATTGCAGCCGCTGCAACGAGAACAACGAGGACGATTATTTGAATGAGATGCGACCGTTTCAAAAGATTTCCTGCCAGTCTAAGTATACCAAATTATCGGTGGCCTTTCTCAAAGAATACATTTTCCAAGCCGGCTCAATTCTGCTACTATCGACTCATGGCCGTCCGTGAGATACTCCACAACTTTGTCGCGCTCGAAGGAATTGACGGCGCGGGCACAACTACGCTGCTAAAAAGAATCGCCTCAGCCTGCGAAGAGGCGG
>CAZHXC010000014.1:4844-16567 GCA_964536145.1 uncultured Spirochaetales bacterium
TTCCGTTGTTTTCCCACCTGCGAACCCACGGAAACGGAGTCAGGCAAACTCATCAGACGGGTGCTCTCCGGCGAATTATCGGTACAACCACAAACACTCGCCCGCATGTTCATCACCGACAGGTACGAGCATGTCTATGGCGAGAACGGGATTATCTCACACCTGAAACGGGGCGAGCTTGTTGTCACCGACAGGTACCTCTTTTCATCTCTCGCCTACCAGTCGGTTGAGTGCGGTTACACCGAGGTGTATGACCTCAACAAAGACTTCCCGCTCCCGGAAATTCTCATTTTTCTCGATATCCCGGTGGAAATTGCCGGTCACCGTTTTGCCGGCAGGAGAAGCCGCGAAATCTTTGAAAACAGCGGGTTCCAGGAACGCGTCTGTCTCATGTATGAGAAAGCGATATCATCTCATGAAGGCCTCGGCATGGAGATCCTCCGCGTAGACGGCACCTTGAGTGAGCAGCAGGTATTTGAAAAAGTCTGGAGCCGTCTCAAAGGATTACCGATAGAAAAAATGTGAAGCGTACCGTATTACCAGGATTCCGCCTGATTTCGCGAGGGGCAGTACTCACCGCAATTCTTGCGGTTTCGCTGCTCGCGCGGCCGGACAATCTGTACGGCTACGATATTCGCTACGCCGAGCAATTCTATAAACTCTACCATCACAATTTATACATGTACCCGGGAGACTATCAAGAGAATATCTGGTATCTCGAACGGGCGCTCGGGTCGGACTTTGTCAATCCGCTGAACGCCCTGGCCCGCATCGAGAATCCCGATCAGTGGGAGCGGTACCGTTATCTTTTCTACATGAAGGTAAATCTCGAGCTTGTGAAACAGTACCGGCTCCTGGGGGCCGAATACGACAAACAAACCGCCTACTTTTTCAACGCTCCCTGGAAGGAGCAGAACCTCGAAAGCCTCGACTACGCCGAATCGTACTACCAAACCGCGCTTTACTACTGGGAAGAGGCGGTCAGCTGGTCTGCAAAGGCGTGGGAATTGCGATGGCTCGAAATAGAGGGGGCCCATCACTGGGCGGACTTAAGCTACAGGATAGAGCATTACGAGCTCGACTATGAGCAAATTATCGGAATGGACCTGGAGAGACTCGCCGGAGTCCGTGAAACTTTCGAGCAGATGGACGCAGATACCTACTGAATCAGCATCGCATCCCCATATGAAAAAAACCGGTACTTCTCTTCCACCGCCTCCTGATACGCGTTTCTTATGGATGACAACCCGGCGAAGGCACAGACGAGCACCAGCAGCGTGGACCCGGGGGTGTGAAAGTTTGTGAAAAGCGCGGAAACCGTCTTAAACTCATAACCCGGGGTGATATAGAGCCGGGTGCTCGCCTTCCCCGGTTTGAGCCCTCCCTCATCCGAGGCGGATTCCAGGCAGCGAAGGCTCGTTGTTCCCACAGCGAGCACCGCTCTGCCTTCACGTTTCGCACGATTTACCGCGGCTGCACATCCATCGGTTACTTCATAGTGCTCTTCATGCATGGTGTGATCTTCAATATGCTCCCCGCGGATAGGCGAGAAGGTGCCTGCACCCACATGCAGCGTGATGAACTGCAGCTCTACCCCGGCATTTCTGAGCCGTGTGAGTGTATCCTCCGTAAAATGAAGCCCCGCGGTAGGGGCGGCAACCGAACCGGTGATGCGGGAGTACACCGTCTGATACCGTTCGGCATCTTCGGGAATATCGGCTCTGTCGATATACGGCGGAAGCGGTACGTGGCCATGTATATCGAGCCATTCATCGTCGATGTCCGGGGCAAACTCGAGAGTCCTGAACTCACCGTCAACCGAAACCACTCGCGCGATGACGCCCCCGGGCAGGTGCAGCTTCTTCCCGGGTTTTTGGCGTCTTGCTTTTGAGGTAATCGCGAGCCAGCTTGCCGAATCGACACGCCGGATAAGGAGCAACTCCACCCTGCCGCCGTTTTCGCTCGTGGCAAACAACCTTGCCTTGCGTACACGCGAATCGTTGAAGACCATGACGGTCCCGGGGGCAATAAAACGGGTAATCTGATCCATCGACGTGTGCGTGATTGCGTCTGTCCGCCTGTTGAGAACAAGAAGCCTGGAGGTACCGCGAGTTTCAGGTGGATGCTGGGCAATCAACTCCGGCGGAAGATCAAAAGAGAAGCTCTTGGTCCTCATTCCCGCGTTTCTCTATCTCGAGATGTTTGTACGTAAGCTCTGTAACCATTCTTCCCCTGGGTGTGCGTTTGAGAAAACCGCGCTGGATGAGGTAGGGCTCATAGAAGTCCTCGAGTGTCTCGGTGGCCTCTCCTACCGAGATAGCTAAGGTCTCCGCGCCTACCGGCCCACCGCCATATGTGCCCACAATTGTCTTCAAAATCTCTCTGTCGTGGCGCTCGAGGCCGTATGAGTCGATTTCCAGCCGTTTCAGGCCATCAAGTACCACCTGATCGTTAATCACGCCGTCTCCGACAACCTGGGCATAATCCCGCATTCTCCGCAGCAGCCGGTTTGCCACCCGTGGTGTTCCGCGGGAACAGCCGGCGAGCCTGGCGCCGGCGGATTCGGTAACCTCTACGTTGAGAATTTTGGCGGACCGGCGGATAATCTGGCGGATTTCCTCCACCTGGTAGAAATCCATCCTGATGGGAATGCCGAACCTGCTGTGTAAGGGGCCGGAAACCCTCCCGGCCTTTGTGGTTGCTCCGATCAGGGTAAACGGTGCGATAGGGATCCGCAGCGTTCGCGCGGAAGGCCCCTGTCCTATCACCCAGTCTATCTCAAAGTCCTCCATTGCGGTGTAGAGCATCTCTTCGATTGCCGGCTTCAACCTGTGTATTTCATCGATAAAAAACACCGATGCTTCGGTGATGGTGGTGAGAATGCCGGCGAGATCTTTCGGCTTGTCGAGAGCAGGTGCGGAGGTTGCCTTGAACTCTACGGCAAGCTCGTTGGCCATGATGCCCGCGAGGGTTGTCTTGCCCAGTCCCGGCGGCCCCGAGAGAAACACGTGATCAAGGCTCTCCTTCCGCTCGCGTGCCGCCTGTATAAATATGGAGAGGTTGTTCTTGAGCTCGCTCTGGCCCTGAAAATCCGTCAGGTGGCGTGGACGGAGGGATGCTTCGGTGGCGTCTTCCCCGCGGTCATAACCGGCGGCGAGCAAGCTTTTCTCATCCATATCGCTACAAGCCTACTGGTTTGAGCTCAGGGCGACAATAGCGCGGCGGAAAATCTCCTTTTCACGCTCTCCGGTATCCTGCTCGCCCGAAAGTTCGAGAGCGAGTGAAGAAACGGTCTTTACGGCGCTTTGCCTGTCGAAACCCATGTCAACGAGGGCGGTGATGATCTCTCCATAGGCGCCTGCCGCCTCTTCTTCACCCTTCTGAGCTGTGAGTCTTCCGCGCAACGTGAGGATGATCTTTTGGGCGGTTTTCCGCCCGAGTCCGGGAATACGCGAGAGAGAATCTACGTCATCGCCATCGAGGCATTTTACGAGCTCATCAACGCTCATGCCTGAAAGAATACGCACCGCCTGCCGTGGGCCGATGCCGCTTACTCGGAGAAGGTCATGAAAGAGGTAGCGCTCTTCCACACTCGCAAAACCGAAAAGCATCATCTGATCTTCTCGATGATACAAAAAAGTATACAACCTCACCTTGTTTCCAACTGTTGGTAGTTCGCGCGCGGTACGTTCGGATACCGTGATTTGCCACTCGATATCGCTGTTTTCGAGATAGATCTCGGTCAAACCCTTATAGGTGAGGGTTCCACGGAGGCTGTTTATCATCTTTTACGTTCTCCGCCAATCTTTTGCTCCGCGGAAACCTTGTGGTAACAGCAGATTGCCGCTGCGAGGGCGTCTGCGGCGTGGTCAGGCTGCGGGATTTCCGGCAGAGCAAGCAAAAAACGTACGAGTTCCTGTACCTGGCTCTTGGCCGCCCTTCCGTTGCCGGTAATCGCCTGTTTTATCTCCAGCGGTGAGTACTCCCTCGCATCGATGCCTCGCTGTGAGAGCGCGAGCAGCACCACTCCCCTTGCCTGCGCAACAGGAAAGGCACTCGAAATGTTCTTGGAGAAATAGAGGTTTTCCACGGCCGCAAAATCCGGTTTGTGGAGCTCCGCCGCCGTGCAAAGACCGGAGTATATCAGCTCCAAACGGCTGCCCGTGTCGAGATGCGAATCTGTGGAGATAACGTTGTGGGCGATGTATGAGAGCCTGTCGCCTTCAATCCTGATTACTCCGTACCCCGTTTTAGCGAATCCGGGATCGATCCCCAGGATTATCATTCATCCTCGTAGTCAAAACCGTCCGGAATATCGATGTTGGACGAGACCGCTTGCACGTCGTCATTGTCATCGAGGAACTCGATCAACCTGAGCGCCTTCCGGGTCTTTTCCTCATCGAGAGCCACCGTCGCGTCGGGCACCATGGAAACCTCCGCGTATTCGTTCTCTATTCCGGCTTCTTCGAGAGCGCCGAGAACATCCTCGAATGCCGTTGGAGAGGTCACAACTTCAATACTCTCCTCATCCACGGTCACGTCTTCCGCACCGGCTTCCAGGGCAACCTCGAACACCTCGTCTTCAGTGTGTTTTTCAGGATCAACGCCAATGACCCCTTTTCGCTGAAAAAGATAGGAGACGCTGCCGGTTTCACCCATGCTTCCGCCGTGCTTGCTCAGGATGTTCCGCACATCCGCCGTAGTCCTATTCCGGTTGTCGGTGAGACATTCTATGAGGATTGCGACCCCACCGGGGCCGTAGGCCTCGTAGGTGAGCTCTTCAAAGGACATGCCTTCGAGCTCGCCGGTGCCCTTTTTTATTGCCCGCTCCACGTTGTCTTTGGGCATATTTGCCGATTTAGCTTTGAGAAGCACCGTTCTCAACCGGGGGTTGGTGTTCTCATCACCACCGCCGATTCTCGCGGCAACGGTTATTTCCTTGATAATCTTTGTGAAGAGCTTTCCCCGCTTTGCGTCATTGGCGCCCTTCTTATGCTTAATGGTTGCCCATTTACTGTGTCCGGACATGTTCCTTCCTCAACCTATTACTCTAATTCAGGCTGTCCCGCAACGTCTATCACACGCAACTCACATATAGCTTAAGACCAGGAAGAGTAGCTGCTATATGTACAGTATGCTGTCACGACCTCGAGGTTGCGGTACGGCCTCAATTCTCTTTCAGCGCAGAAAATAGCACGACGCAGGCCTATGGTCAAGTATGCGGGATTGGCGGCCACCGGCATCCGGCAAAGCCGTGGTTGTCGAGCTCGGATACAACATCTGTGAGAAAGCAGTCAAGGAGCATGCGTCCCCGCTCATTGAGCAGGAGCCGCCCATCGGTGGAATCGGTCATTCCTTTCCATTTTTTTAGGGTGTCACCAATCGGCACCGTGGGATCAACACCAAAAATGCGTTTTAGCCGTTCGATTTCCACGCCCTCGGTGAGCCTGAGACCAACGATGAGGTGTTCGAGAAAGAAGGTTTTTGGGTCGATCTGTTCAAACGTCTCTCCGTGCCCGGAGGCGGCGCCGTAATTCTGCATATACCGCTCGAGAGCGGGGTTTTCTATCCGCAGCGGACCGTTTGTTCCCGGGAGTGTGGACGCGGCGGCAGGCCCGCACCCGAGATACGGCTCGAGACGCCAATACCTCAGATTATGCCGGCTTTCATGGCCAGGGCGTGCAAAGTTGGAGATCTCGTATTGCCGGTATCCAGCTTCCTCGAGCATGCGAGCCTGGTGTTGCCACACGGCGGTCTGCGCATCCCCCGGCGCTTCTACCCTCGCGTCTGTAAGCTCATTGTGCAGCGGAGTACCCGGCGCAATAGTGAGCGTGTAGAGCGACACGTGATCCGGGGAATAGCTCAACAGCCGCCTCAGGTCCCCCGTACCATCAGAGTCACGCTGACCCGGCAGCGCACTCATGAGGTCAAAACTGAGACCGCCTCTCCAGACCCGCTTTATCATTTCGAGGGCTTCAAGCGTGCGCTTCGGCGAACCGACACGTCCAATGACAGCAAATAGCCGCTCATTGAACGTCTGTACTCCGATGCTCAGCCTGTTTACACCGGCGAGCATGTAGGTCTGTAGCAGTTCTTCGGTCAATGACTCAGGGTTGGCCTCAACGGTAATCTCGCAACTTTCGAGCATGTTGTGCCCGAGTACGCGCCGGATCCCGTCAAAAAGCTCCTCTGTCCCGGAGATACCGATACAGCCCGGCGTACCACCGCCGATGTAGAGCGTGGAGACCATCGGCGCTTCAATGCGTGCAAAATACCATACAAGTTGATGTAATATATTAGATATTGAGCGTGAGACCATCGTGGCGTCGTAATTTGCCACCGAATAAAAATCGCAGTAGCCGCATTTTTTGATGCAGAACGGGACGTGCACATAGATGCCGAGATCAGGCGTTGGAATTAGCTTATGTTCCACCCACCTTCCTCAAGGGTGAATATCGGAATAGCACCTTTTGGCGGATCTGTTTGATACCAATTACGCCAAAATGCCTCGAATCATGTGATTGTGACCGGTTGTCGCCGATTACGAAGTACTCGCCATCTGCAAGGGTGATGGGAGCCGATGTGCCGGAAAACGGAAAGGACGGGTCCCAGTTTTTCGGCAACGGGGTGAGTGTGATGGAATACTGGGTGTTGCTGAGCACACGTTCGTTGATGAACTTATCGGTTTCAGGAGGCTTTATGTAGACGATGAAATTCTCGATGAGAATGGTATCTCCGGGTATTCCTACAACCCGTTTGACAAACATCGAATCTTCCCAATCCTCTGCTCCGCCACCGCGGACCCGTCGTAAGGTAAAAAAACGTATAAACGGGTCAGCTATTCTCTGGAGTATGGTTGTTTCATAGAAGGGCGGAGAGCACACGACAACCTCTCCCCGGTCAGGTTCGCGTATACGGCCAAATCTGGCGGATGTAAAGGGTATTTCAGCACCAAACAGCAAGGGTGTGGTCAGCAGCCTGTCACCGAGTGATAGGGTCGGTTCCATGGATGTAGACCCGATTTGGATCGAATCGACAAAAACAGAAGTAATCAGTATCGTGACAAGAAACGCAGACCCTATAAAGAGCACTACACTGAGTGTCCTTTTGCGAAGAGGATGGCGGCTTTTGCCATAGAGCCTGAAATCACGCTTTTTAGCGGTCATTGACTTACCGCACCGGTCCAAAGCGGGAAAGCGGCCAGTAGATAAATGATGCCCTGCCAAGGACCTTCCGCAACCTCACCGGTCCAAAATAGCGGGCATCATTGGAGTTATCCCTGTTGTCTCCCATTGGAAAAATCCAGTCCCTGGGGATATGCCAGCCAAGAACATACCTCGTGTATTCGCTTCTGTACCTGGTGTCGTGAGGGACAATCTGGTGCATTACCATGTTTCCCGTTTTTCCGCGCTCGTACAGATCGTACCCGATTCGACCGGCCTCTCCTACCTTCTCTTGATCCACCTCGAGAGGCGAAATGCCCCGGTCTTTGTACTCACGTATGCGAACCTCCGCCTTGATCGCTTCATATTCCGCCGGTTCGATGGTTCTTCTCGTGTCATAGGATACATCGTCGAGCGGATTGAGCTCCTCTTCGGCAACCCATTCCGGGAAGCCCTGCGGTTTGAGCTCCACTTCGCCCTTTACGATTCGCACCCTGTCGTTTTCCACACCGACGGCTCTCTTGATGAGAAAATGCGCCCTCGGTTGACCGCTCTCGTCCCTGTCGATGTCCACGAGTGACAAGGTCAACATGTAGAGTATTCGCTGCACGATATCAAAAA
The DNA here is from genome assembly GCA_964536145.1 of uncultured Spirochaetales bacterium. Lineage (GTDB taxonomy): Bacteria > Spirochaetota > Spirochaetia > ARS1246 > ARS1246 > JAFGHN01. The sequence goes on from CAZHXC010000014.1 coordinate 12,629, forward strand.
CCGGTCCTTTTGAAATGTAGGTAGGGCTTTCAAAGATGATAATTCTGCTTCGTGCCGGTTCAGCGTACCCGGGAAGTTTTCCTATTCCCGGCAGCAGCTCGGGCCCGTATATCAGTTTATTGACGAATATTCTGTCGCTTACCTTGAGGGTATCTTCCATCGATGGGGAAGGTATCTGATACGCCTGAAAGAGATACTGATTGATGAGGAGAACTACAAAGGCAGCCCAGAGGAAGGCGTCGAGCCACTCGATAATCACATGACGCTTCTTCTGTTTTGCCTTCTTTTTGTGGATCCTGAGTTTACGCCATGTGAGGACTCTTTCTGTGAAAGTAGTTACACCGGCGTACCACCGATCCATAATAACTCCTTGACGGACAGTAACATAGACTCCTCAGATTGACAAGCAACAGGCTTACGGACGATAATGCCGGTCTATGGGCCACATCGAAAAACCCACCATTGGCATGCGCTTGTCGAATAGAAATCCTTACGATATTGGGGTTTTTCGCATGTGCGGGGTGCCATAGCGGCGGCTAATAGAGGTATTTATGGCTAAGAAGGCCGAACGAACAGAGGAAACTCAACCGGTAGAAGTGAAATTAAAGCCGATCTTGGGAATCAGACCGGGAGTATATCTGACAATTATCTACTCTGCGCTGTTGCTCATTATTCTTTTTCTGCTGTTATTTGCGCCGGGATTGAGAAAGAACGGGACCGTTTATACTATAGAAAGCTCTCCTTCCGGTGCAGCCGTATTCGTTGACGAACGTTATGCAGGTTCCACACCTGCTGAGTTCTTTGTCAAAAAGGGCCCTCATACCATCTCGATACAAAAGCCCTATTTTGTTAAAGAAAACCTGACCGTCGACACCGGCGGGAGGATATTCGGAACGCTCTTTGTCAAGAAGAGGGAGTACATCGATAGGGAGCTCGAGGTTGCCGATCTCGAGGGATTTCTGGTCTCGCGGCTCTCAGAGCTCTCCGAATGGGCTCTTATCAACCAGTTTAGCCCCTCTTATCAACCACCGAGAGTCATTTCGGCCACGGTGGAAGAGTTCTACGCGGCCGGTCAAACGGAGACAGAGTTGCTCGACAGGTACTTGCTTGCCGCCCTTCGGTCAGTGAACGGCAAAGTGTTTATTGCCGATTACCTCCGAGCCGTGGTGTTGAGAACCGCGAACGGTGGGGTACCTTCGGTTGCATCTCTTGCCCGAGCGGTGAACAGGCTCGCTGCGCTGTTTGATGAAAGACCGGGCTTGGGGTTTTTGGCGTCCTCTGCCCTCGAAGGTGAGTTGCTCGCGGCGTACCGGGAGAGCGAATGGTTTGACGACCTTTTCGGCACCTATAGAAATCTCATTGCCTCCTACGGCTCAACGGAACCGCCAAGGTCAACAGAATCGGTGAGGATAGCGGGCTTACCCTTTGTGTTGGTGCCTGGAGGCGAGTTCACTATGGGGCTGCCTGTTACCAACGGCGCCGGTGGTGATTTTCCTCATCCGGAAAGGGCCGGAGAGCTCTACATGTTGAAGGGAGAGGTCACCAGAGGTTGGTACGCGGATTTTTTGGCGGCCAACCCGCGCTGGAACCCTGCCAATAGGGACGCGCTTATCGCCGAGGGTCTGGTGGACGAATGGTACCTCCATGACTGGGGTGATTCAGTTGATCAAGATATGCCTGTGGCGTATGTTTCCTATTATGCGGCAGAGGCATTTGCTGAGTGGTTTGACACGCTTCTTCCGGCGCGGTTCGCCGGATATACGGCACGGCTGCCCGAGGAATCCGAATGGGAGTGGGCAGCTCTGGGGTATAGCACCAATCTCCAGATGCGCGGAGAGGTCGCAGCGGGTGGACCATCGGTTATTTCAGGCCGTCCGGGTGTGGAAAACCTGGTTGGAAGTCTCTGGGAGTGGTGCGGCACCTGGTTTCATCCGGCGGATTATTTCGTAAAGCCGTGGGCCCCTGGTGAGGTGACCCGGGAGGCGGCCTTTGATCTTGGTGCTGAGGCTGTGGTGCGTGGTGGATCATGGGCAAACACCAAGGAAGACAGAGTAGGACCCGTGGCGCGTGGTTCCCATCCACCCGAGTGGTGCACGCAGTTTGCCGGCTTTCGTATTGTTTTGGCGGAGGAATCCCGTTGAGTGCTGAGAAAAACAGCGTTAAGGTACTCGCGGTAAACAGACGTGCCCGGTTTGATTATCAGATTGAAGAGTCCTTCGAATGCGGGCTGGTGCTCGCCGGTAGCGAAGTAAAATCGATAAAAGCCGGAAAGTTTTCCTTTTCCGATTCCTACGGCCGTATTCGTGACGGTGAGCTCTGGCTCATCGGATTCAGGGTTACTCCGTACGATCATGCAACTGTCTTTAACCATGAACCGGACCGCGACAGAAAGCTCCTCGTCCACAAACAGGAGATTTCAAGGCTCAAGAGAAAGGTGGATGAACGGGGGTACACTCTTGTCCCCTTGAAGATATATCTCAAAAAAGGCCTTGTGAAGCTGGAGCTGGGGTTAGGCCGTGGGAAAAAGCTTACGGATAAACGGCAGGCCATAAGAGAACGGGATCAGAAACGCGATGCCGACCGGGAGCTCCGCACCAGGTATTGAGGCCGCCGGTTCGCTGTTGCATTGCCCCCTGCCGGGCGTGGTCCTCGCCCTACCCTTCGTACCCGAGAATGTTTTTCTTGAGAAAACCGGCATATTCATCGAGTTTCTTCAAAATCGTGAGCTCTCTCGCGCTTACCTCCGGCTCCTTCCGTCGTGCCAATATCGCATTCGTGAAATCGTTGATGGAGTTTGCCTTCTCCGTAGGAGGGAAGAGGATCCGGCTTGCGCAGAAGTTGCGCCAACGTTCGAGGAACTGTGAATCCGCATAGTGCGGGAAGTTTCTCCCAATAAAGCGCTTGAGCATCTCCTTTGCACGGGGGTCTTCAAAGACATACTCCGCATGGATCAGGTGCTCCGGAGCGCTTTCGCGAATTGACGCAAAAAGCGCGGTATCCTTGTCCGAGAAAAATCCGCCGGAATAGAGCTGAAAGTCCACATCCTCCGGTGCGGGAGGCGGAGGTGTATCAAAGACCTTTGTGATCTTCTGGGTAAGCGACTTTGCACGAAATATCTTCTCGTAGTTTTGGAGACAGTGTTTTCTATTAATACCGATGCGTTGTTCTGTCTGCTTATCGAGCGCGGAGATAGGAGAGATCACCGGACATCTGTTCGTTCTCAAAGATTGTATACCGATGTTTGGTGCGTCCTCCGGGAGCTCGTCTTTTGGGGTGAAAATGAGCTTTCTGATCTCTTCCACGCCAAGCTCGAACAGCGGTGCAGGGTCTATCCTCAAATCGTACACAAGGATTTTTCTCTCATTGTGAGGATCAACGGCAACGGGAGAGACAAGTGTGGTGCACCCGTGCTCGCTGGTATAGACGTGGGAGGTATGCAAAAACGGGGTCTTTTTTTCTAAATCGATACTGGCACGAACCGCTTCCCGGGTGCGGTGGAGATACACGTATTTAAAAAGCTTTGGCTGTTTTTCACGAATGAGTTTGGCCATGCCGATGGTGGCGTAAACATCGGAAAGCGCCTCGTGCGCCCGGTCATGCACGATATTGTTGGCGGCGGCCAGATTTTCGAGCTTGAAGCTCGGTTTGCCCTCCTCGTTCAACGGCCACTCGATTCCCTCCGGCCGCAAGTCATGCACAACCCTGACAAGATCGATCAGGTCCCACCGGCTGTTGCCTTGATCATACTCCCGTCTATAGGGGTCGTAGAAGTTTCTGTAGAGGGTGTTTCTTATGAACTCGTCGTCAAAACTGAGGTTGTTATATCCGAGGACACAGGTTTGGCTTTCCGACAATTCTTTATAAATTGTCGAGATGAACTCAAACTCCCGTTTGCCTCGCTCAATCGTTACCTGAGGCGTCAATCCGGTAATAAGGCAC